>CAZDFZ010000007.1:0-19098 GCA_964504855.1 uncultured Aliarcobacter sp. | reverse complement strand
TTATACTAAAATGAATTTCAGTTTTATCTGTTCTAAAAAAGTTTCTAAAATCTTCAATAGTATTTGAAAGATAAAGTGCTGAATTCGTAATATTATCAATAGAAGTTTCAAATGTTTCATCGTCTAAAGTATTGAACTCTTTTTGTAGTTTCATCCCTGTTGCTACCGTTGTAATAACAGATAATGGTTGTCTCCATTGATGAGCAATATTTCCCAACATTTCACCCATTGCAGCCATTTTTGATTGCTGAGATAAAATATGTTGTTGTTGATTATTTTGGTCAATATATTTATCAATACTTCTTTTATAAGATATAAATTTTTTTTCAATTATTTTTGATATATAAATTGAAATTATCAATAAAATAAAAGTTAGAATTGAAGCAAAAGAGATAATATGAATAATCTTCTTTTTGAATTTTTCATTTAATTCAGCACTTTTATTATTTATAATTTGATCCATATAATTGTGATAAAAACCTTTTCCTATAAGCCATTTCCATTGGGGTAAATCTTTTAAATAACTTGTTTTTGTTTGAGATAAATTACCATCAAGTTTATAGTCATAAGTTACAAATTCTTTATTGTTTTTTACTTCAGTGATTAAATTATCAAATAAATTTATCTCTTCTTGTGATGACACATCCCTAAATAATTTCTCATTTAGGCCATCAATTTTTTGAAAAACTTTTCTCTTATTAAGATCATTATAATCAAGGATAATAAAATAGTTATTTTCATTTGTTTTGAAATTTGAAATATATTCTGTTATTTCATTTTTAACTGTATTTTCAAAATCAACAAAATATTCTCCTGTCCCAATAAACCAATCATAAGGTTTGAAGTGAATATTAAATCCAATTTTTTTGTATGAAGAGTTTAATTCATTTGGTTTTGGATAGTACCAAGTTAAAAAAGCTTCATCTTTATCTTTTAGACTATTTACAATTTCTCTACCTAAATACATCCCATTTGAATCTTGAAAATCTCTAACGCTACCACCTTCATTTTTTCTATTTATTGGTAGTAAAATACACTCATAATCAAAAGTATAAACAAAAATATAACCTCTACCATCATTGAATCTTATATCAACTAAAGCATCTTTTATCATTTTTTCTATTTCTTTACGACTTTTTGTATCTTTATTTTCATTATAAATTCTAAGGGCTATATTATTTGCTTCATATACTCTTTCTTTGATAGAAGCTTTTAATTTTTCTTCTGTATTTTCTTGAGTTTTACTTATGAAAGAGTAAAGATTTTCCACATCTTCTTTTGCAGATTCTTTATTTTTTTTGAGATATTCATTTTTTATAGAAACTTTTTCTTTTTCAAATTCACTTTGTTTTTCTAAGTATAAAAATAGAGTAATTATTATAGAAATAGTAATAATAAATAATGGAGGAGTATATTTAATAATGTTAATCAATTGTTTTTCATTTTTATAAATCATATTACATTCCTAAATTTACTAATGTTTATTCTATCATAAACAAAATTTTATTATGATATAAGAAATAATTAAATTTATATAATAAAACATAAATATTTGGAGAGAGATAATGTCAAAAAGAGTATTAATAACAGGTGGAAATAAAGGTATAGGACTTGCTGTTTCAAGAGCTATGTTAGAGTTTGGATATGAAGTTATAATTGTTGCAAGAGATTTTGATACTTGTCCTTTGATTGGAGTTGAAAAAGTTACTTGTATAGAGTATGATTTATCAAATGTTGAAGAGTTACCAGCACTAGCAAAAGAAGTTGGAAATATTGATATTTTGATAAATAATGCTGGATATATGCAACCAAAATATACATATAATAACTATCCTAAAGAGGCAAAAGAACATATTATGAATGTTGATTTATATACTCCTGTTGAATTAATGAATATTTTTTCTGAGCATATGAAAAAACAAAAATATGGAAGAATCGTAAACACTGCTTCAATTGCTGGGCAAATAGGTCATCCTGATGTTTGGTATGGGATTGCAAAAGCAGGTTTAATAAATGCAACAAAAATATATGGAAAAATGCTAGGAGCTCATGGAATCACAGTAAATTGTGTAGCTCCAAGTCCAACAGAGACTGATATGCAAAAAGATAATAGTGAAGAGAGAAAAGCTGAATTCAAAAAAACTGTAGCAACAGGAAGATTTGCCACAGCTGAAGAAGTTGCAAAAACAATAGTTTGGTTAGCAACAGATTGTCCTGAGTATATAAATGGGACTTGTATAGATATAAATAACTGCTCATATCCAAGATAAAACTAAAAAAGCTTTTAAGCTTTTTTAGTTCTTAAGATAAGTAAAACTCCAATAATAGCTGCAATAAATGAAGCTATAAAAACTCCCAATTTTACAGATGCGATTATTGATTCATCAACAAATGCCAAGTGGGTTATAAAAATTGACATCGTAAATCCAATACCACCTAAAAATCCAACGGCAAAAATCTCATTCCATGATAAATTATCTGGTTTTTTTATAATTTTTAGTTTAGTTGCCATATAAGTAAAAGTAAAAATTCCAAGGGGTTTTCCAATAATCAATCCACAAACAACACCTAAAACTATCATTAGATTTGCATTTATCCCTGAAAAATCTATAATAACTCCAGCATTTGAAAAAGCAAATAAAGGCATAATAAAAAATGCAGAAAAACCATGAAGATTGTGTTCAAGTCTAACAAGTGGATTTTGAACTTTGTCATAATTGTGAGCAATATTTTCTAAAGAATCTATTTGGTGATGATTTAATATAGGTATTTCATCTATGTTTTTTTCAAACTCTTTAATATCTTTTTTTGTCTCTTCAATAAATTTTTTCTCTTCGATTTTTGATTTAATAGGAATTGCAAAAGCTAGTAATACTCCAGCTATTGTTGCATGAATTCCAATTTCATGGATATATACCCATAAAAATACTCCTAAAATCAAATAAGGTAGAAGTTTTGTTATTCCTTTAAAATTCAAAAACCAAATAAGAGCATAAATAACTCCCATATGTAAAAAATATTCGGCTTTTATTTCACTTGTATAAACAGTAGCAACCACTAAAACAGCACCTAAATCATCCACAACAGCAAGGGCAACTAAAAATAGCTTAACAGCTGGATTTACTTTTGTTCCAAGAAGCATTAAAATTCCTAAAGCAAAAGCAATATCTGTAGCCATTGGAATTCCAAATCCTAAAGGATTAGAGGGATTTAAAGATACATATATAAGTGCTGGAATAATCATTCCTCCAATTGCTGCAACTATTGGAAAAGCAGCTTTTGAGATACTTGATAATTCTCCTACTATCATCTCTCTTTTTATTTCAAGTCCTACCATCAAAAAAAACAAAGCCATCAAAGCATCATTTATCCAGTAGGTCAAAGACATAGATACAACTTTTTCACCTATTGTAATACCCAATGGCATATGCCAAAAATTATAATAATCAATTCCAAAAGATGAGTTAGCAACAATTACTGCAATAATAGTTGCTATAAAAAGAACTATACCACTTAGTGCTTCTTTTGAAATGAATTCTTCAATTACTAAAAATCTTTTAATCATGATTTTCCAACGTTAAACAATCTTTACAAATACCTTTTATGATGATATTTTCGATTTTATAATTTGGCAAATGAAAATCAACTTTTTCATGAATACACTCTATTTTTGAACAAGAAGAGCAAATGAAGTGTGAGTGTTGAGTTTTTTTGATTTCAAAATATCTCTTTTTATCATTTGATTCAAAAGAACTTATTAAATTTTCTTCCTCAAAAATAGTTATATTTCTATAAAAAGTAGCTTTATCCATTGAAATATTGTCTTTCATATCTTCATAAGACAAAGGCTTATTTGAATTTACTAAAAGCTCTAAAATAGATTTTCTAGCACTTGTTAATTTTATGTTTGTAATATTTGTTAAGTTTGTGATTTTATCCATAAAATTATTATAGCAATTTATTTTTAAAGTTACTTTTACAACTAAGTTGCATTAAAGAATAAATTAATTAGAATTCACAAACTGCAACTTGGTTGCAAAATAAAATTAGGAGTTAGTATTGAAAAAAATATTATTTATGTTTATTGCATTAGTTTCACTTTTAAATGCTTCAAAATCAGAAATATCAGTTAGTATTTTGCCTCAAAAATATTTTCTTGAAAAAATTGTAAAAGATAAATTTGATATAAATGTTATGGTAAAACCAGGAGCTTCTCCTCACTCTTATGAGCCAAAAACTTCTCAAATGAAATCTTTGAATAATTCAAAAATATATTTTTATACAGGAATAGAGTTTGAAAAAGCATGGTTAGATAAGTTTAAAAAATCTGCACCAAATACAATTTTTGTAGATAGTTCAGCAAATATTCAAAGAATTGCTATGGAAGAGCATTCACATGAAGACGAAAAAATAGATGGTAAAAAACATGACCATGAAGATGAACACGATGGTTTAGATCCACATGTTTGGTTAGATCCTGTTTTAGCAAAAGTTCAAGCAAAAAATATTTATGATGCTGTTGTATCAATAGATGTTTCAAATAAAGATTTTTATACAAAAAATTATGAAGAGTTTTTAAAAGAGTTGGATTCTTTAGATAATCAAATAAAAGAGATTTTAAAACCTTATGCTAAAAAATCATTTATGGTATTTCATCCATCTTGGGGATATTTTGCTAAAAGATATGATTTAAACCAACTTCCTATTGAAATGCAAGGAAAAGAGCCAAAACCAAATGAGTTAATAGAACTTGTAAAAGATGCAAAGGAACATGATATAAAAATCATATTTATTTCACCTCAGTTTTCACAAAAAAGTGCAAAAACAATTGCTTCAAATATAGGTGGAAATGTTGTTGCTATTGATTCATTAAGTGAAGATTGGACAAATGATTTAGTAAAAACTGCAAATGAGATAGCAAAAAGTTATAAATGATTAGATATTTATTAGTATTTATATTTCTTAAAAGCATCCTTTTAGGATGCTCTTTATGCTCTATTTACACACCAAAAACCCATGTTGATACTATGATAAAGGCTGATAAAGAGAATATTAAATCTGTAAAAATTACTTGGACTTTTGCAGATGAATTCTCAAAAGAGTTATTAAAACTTTATGATATAAATTTGGATAAAACTTTTGATGAAAAAGAGTTAGCAATAATTCAATCATATTTGATTGATTATTTAAAAGATAGAAATTTTATAACAACAATCTCTTATGACAAACAAATAAATGAAAAATCAAATGATTTTACAGTTAAAGATTACAAAATGAATTTTAAAAATTTAGTTTTGAGTTTTGAGTATAACATTGATTTAAACTACAAAATATATGATAAAAATATTTTAAATATTAGAGTTTTTGATAATCAAGGATATTTTTTCATAATATTTGATCCAAAAAAACAGCTAATTCATATTCCATATAAAATCAAACAACAAACAAATTTAAATGACGCTAGTTTTACAATAGATGCTCCAAATTTAATTTCTCAAGAAGAGAAAATAAAAGAAGAGATCCCTGTTGTTTTGCCTTTGATTGAAGAAGAACCTAAAAATACCCAAGTTCAACCTTTAAGTGTTATTGAAAAATATACACAAAACATAAAAAAATATTTACTTGATGTACAAAAGGGCGAAGATAAATTTGCTTTATTGCTTTTATTGATGGCATCTTTTATTTATGGAGTTATTCACTCTATTGGTCCAGGACATGGAAAAGCTTTGGCATTTTCATATTTTACATCTTCAAAAAGTTCATATTTTCAAGCTTTTATAATCTCACTTGCAACAGCATTTGTACATATTGTGGGAGCTTTTATTTTGGTATTAATTTCAGTGGTTGTTTTACAAAGTGTGATGAATAGGTTTTTAGAAGATTCTATTTCTTATATTACAACTTTTTGTGCATTTGTAATTATGCTATTAGCGGTATATATACTTTATAAAAAATTAACAAAAAAATCATGTGCTTGTTGTTCTGTTGATTTACAAAAAACAACTTTTTCAGCAAAAGTACAAAATATAAATTTTGTAAAAGCTTCAACAAATAAACCAATAATAAGTGAACAAAGAAATAAAAAACAAGATTTGATTTTTGTGATTACTGCTGGAATAATTCCATGTCCAGGAACAGTATTACTTTTTGTGTATGCTTTTTTATTAAAAGCTTATTTTGCAGTAATTCTTGCAAGTATTAGTATAAGTTTAGGAATGGCTCTTGTAATCTTTGCTTCATCATTTTTGGGAGTTTCATTGAATAAAGCTTCTTCAAAATCTAAAAAACTTGTAAATATTTTAGAAATAGCATCTGTTATTTTTATGTTTATTTTGGCTTTATTTATGTTAATGGCTTCTTTAAATTGGTATAAGATTTAAGAAAAAATAAAATTATTAAATAAATATACTATCAAATTGTATTTATAATAATATAATATGTTATTAAAATATGATAGGTCAGGATATAATATGGATAAACTAAAAATACTTGTAATTGAAGATTCAAAAACTTTCAATAATTTTATTTCAACACTTCTACAGCAATATAGATATGAGGTTATTCAATCTTATTCTTTAAAAGAATCAAAGTTTTTTTTATCAAATAGTAATTTTGATTTTATATTACTTGATCTAAATCTTCCTGATGCACAAGGTGAATATTTAATTGATTCAATAAAAGAAATTACTAATACAAAAATTATTGTAATGACAGGTGATGAAAACACAAATCAAAGGGATGAATATTTTCAAAAAGGTATTATAGATTATTTTATAAAAACAACACCTATTCAAATTATTGCATCAAATATACACTCTTTAATTCAAACAATAAATAATTCAAGAAACTCAAATATTTTAACAATAGATGATTCAAGTTTTGTAAGGAATTTATTAAAAAATGTTTTGACACAAAAAGGTTATAACGTTTATGCTGCTTCAAATGTAGAAGATGGTCTTGAAATATTGAATAAATACAAAGTTCAATTAATATTATTAGATTTAATTATGCCTAATATAGATGGAATAAATTTTTTAGAAATAATAAAAGAAGATCCAAATTATTTTGATATTCCAGTAATTGTAGTTTCAGGGGATTCTTCAAGGGATAATTATGCAAGAGTATTGAAAAATGGAGCAAGTGATTTTATTAAAAAACCTTTTATTATTGAAGAAGTGTTATTAAAATGTGATGTTCATATAAAGTCATACATTCAAGGTAAAAAAATAATTGAATCTCAAAAAGAGATGGCAAAACAAAAATCTATTTCTAAATTACTTGAAAATATTGCTCATCATTGGAGACAACCATTATCCGTAATTAGCACAAATGCTTCTTCTATTATGATTGAAAATGAATATAAGATAAATAGTGAAATATCAATTGATACAAGAATGAAACAAATTTTAGAATACACTAAACTATTATCAAACACCATAGAGGATTTTAGATTACTTTTTTCAAAAGGATTTATTCCTGAAATTGTAGTTGTTGATGAATTTATTGATTCTTTATTGGGTACTTATATAGAGTATATAAAATCAAATAATATTAAAGTTATTAAAAATATACAAGTTGAAAGTTTTTATGGTTTTGGTGATCAATTAAAGCAAATACTAACTCTATTGATAAACAATATAAAAGAACATGCAATTAATAATAAATACATATTTATTAGTATAAAAGAAATAGATGATAATATTCAAATAATCGTAAAAGATAATGGTGGAGGTGCACCTGATGAAATTATTGAAAATATATTTGAACCATATTTTACAACTAAACATCAATCTTTTGGAAAAGGTGTTGGTCTTTATGTTGTGTATCAAATTATCACTGAAGAGTTCAATGGAAGCATAAAAGCAAGAAATGCTCAATTTTTACAAGATAACAAAGCTCACAAAGGACTAGAATTTACAATAACTATTCCAATAATTGAGGATTAAGACAAAGAAGTTTTCACTTCTAAGCCTTAATTATTTCTCACAAGAATCATTTTTACAAACAGTATTTATTTTAAGAATAGGGTAAAGAGGGCACCAACTAATAAGTGCAGTTACTATTGGAATTAATCCAATTACTCCAAGTAAACTTCCATTTAAAAATCCTGCAACAATTATAAAAATACCAACTATTAATCTAATTGTTTTATCTAAACTTCCAACATTTTTAGTCATATTAAATCCTTTATTTGATTTTTATAATTGTAAGCTTTTTTGGAATATTTTTCAGTAACATTTGTTACATAACTACAAAAGTTCTATTTTTTTTCTATGAAGTTTGATGAGGTCTTTGTTTTCTAAATCTTTTAAAACTCTACTTATTACAACCCTTGATGTTCCTAAATCATTTGCTAGTTCTTCATGGGTAATTTGAATAATTTTTTCATCTTTCATTTTTAAAAATTCTAATATTCTAGTATCTAATTTTTTAAACTTTATATCTTCAATAAGTGTGGTTAATGCTGAAAATTTTATAGAAAATAGTGAAAAAATATACTCTTGATATAAAGGTGATTTTATTATCAATTCTTTTACAATATTTGAAGGAATCAGCCATCCTTTAATATCTGTTTTTGTTTGGGCAGTTGCAATTGTAGTTGTGTTTGAAAGGGTGCTTGAGGTATTTATGATACATTGTTCACCTTTTTGTATTTCATATAGTGGAATCATTTCATCAATGGCTCCATACATCATAAGAGCAACAGTACCTTCTTTTAAAATCAAAATTTCATTACAAATGTCACCTTGATAAAAAAGAGTAAAGTCCTTTGGCAGTTCAATATATTTTGAATTTTCTAAAAGATATTTTTGTTCATCTTGTGTTAATTTTTTAAAAAAATCAAACTCTTTCATATTCTTTCAAACTCTTTTATAATTTCATTTATATTTTCAACTCCAACTGAAATTCTAAGAAGATTTACTGGAAGTCCAATTTTTTCTAAAAACTCATTTCCACTTTTTGAAGTTACCAAATCATAATGAGCAAGATAAGTATATGGCATCAAAAGAGTAAATTCTGTTCCAAGGCTTGGTCCCTTTGCAAAGTTTAATTTATCATAAACCTCTTTGAAATCTTTTTTAAATGTTACAGATACAATTCCTGTATAACAGTTTTCATCAATCATAAGTTTTTGATAGTTTGACGCATATTTTGGATTTAAACAATAAAAAATCTCATCTATAAAAGGTGCAGTTTTAAAATACTCAACAAGCTTTTTTGTATTAGATGAGATGATTTTCATTCTGCTTTCATAGTTTTGAATTTCATACGCTAATCTTTGAATATCTTTTATATATGGCATATCAGCATGTTTAAAAAACTCTGCACTTATAAGAGATATTTTAGAGTTTTCATTTAAGATAATTGCACCCATTAAAACATCAGCATTTCCACAAGCAAATTTCGTCAAAGACTCCACATAAACATCTGCATAAGGTTTTAAATCTAAGTTAAATGGAGTTGCAAAAGTTGCATCTATTACTAATACAATATTATATTTTGTACATAGATTTTTTAATCTTTCTAAGTCCACAGTTTGAAGTAATGGATTAGTTGGAATCTCTGTTATAATAGCAGAAATAGTATGACCATTTTTTATTAAATAATTTTCTACACTATCCAAATCATTTATATCATAAAAGATTTTATTTTCATCAAAGTAGTGTTCAACAATATTCATAGTGTCTAAATATAACCATCCAAGTTGTATAAGCTTTGTTTTTCCATTTACATTTTGTATAGATTTAATACCTCTTAACGCACAATAAACAGCATTCATCCCAGATGGAGTTAAACATACGTTTTTTTGAGGTTGTTTATAGGCATCTGCAAGAGTTTTTGTTAAACAATTATAGGCTATTTTTTCATCCAAATATTCTTCATTATGTTTTGTATCTATTAAACCCTCATTAAATAAATACTCTTGAGCTAATCTTGAAGATAAATTATAACCCACATGTTGAATAAATTTTAAAACTTTTTGTAATTGAGTAGTTCCATTTTGTACTAAAATAACGCCAAATGGTTCATTTATTTTTATCTTATTATGAATAAAATATTTATTACTTACAACTTCAACAGCCTTTTGTGAGCTTAAAAGTACAACTTCATAATTATCATTTATTTTGTATTTTTCTTTTATATGTTTAGCCAATATTTTTAAATATGGGTGCATTACAAATCGTGGATATGCAACTGTAATCTTTTCTAAAATTTGTGGAGTTTGCTCTTCATAATCAATCACATCTTGTAAAGAAGGCATAGATACAGATACAGCATGTATATTATTCAAAGGAAGAGTTTGTCCACAAGGAATGGGATTAAAAAAACTATTATTCATATACTATTTACTACTTTATGGCTTGTTCTATATCTGCTATTAAATCTTCAACACTCTCTAAACCAATAGAAAATCTAACTGTACTATCACTTATTCCAATAGCAGCTAATTCCTCTTTTGAAAAAGATGCATGAGATATTTTTGCTGGAATTTCAACTCTACTATCAGGACTTCCAAATGAACATTTTTCACCAAATATTTTAGTATTTTCTATAAACTTTTCAGCTAGTTCAACACTTGTAAAATCAACACAAAAAACACCTGGAATATAATTCATTTGTTTTTTTGCTAATTCATGTTGAGGATGAGATTTAAGTGCTGGATGAGTTACTTTTTTTATGTAATTTTGATTTTCAAGATATGAAGCGATGAAAATAGAATTCTTTTCATGCTCTATCATTCTTATTTTTAAAGTGGGAATACCAAGACTTATTAAAAAAACATCCATTGGATTTTGGCTTCTTCCATGAGCATTTGCATAATAGTGAATTTGATTGCTTAATTCTTTTGTTTTTGCAACTATTGCACCTGCAACTACGCTTCCATGACCACTTATATATTTAGTAGTTGAGAATAATGAAAAATCAGCTCCTAAATCTAGAGGTCTTTGAGATATAAAAGTTGCAAGAGAGTTATCTACAGCAAACAAAGCATTGTATTTATGTGATAAATTAGCTACGGCTTCTAAATCTATTATTTTTAATCCTGGATTAGTTGGGCTTTCACATAAAACTAAATCAATAGGATTAGATTTTAAAATTTCTTCAAGCTTACTAAAGTCTAAAAAATCTGCAAAATGAACAGTAATATTATATTTTTCTTTAAATATTTTTAATAATCTGAATGTCCCACCATAACAGTCAGCTTCTACAAGCACATGAGAATTTGCTTTTAAAACAGTTTCAAATAAAAGTGAAACACAAGCAATTCCTGTATGAGTACAAACACATCCAGCTCCACCTTCTACATGTGTAAAAAGATTTTCTAAAACTTCTCTTGTAGGATTATCACTTCTTGTGTAATCATAAATTTTATCACCTTTTTGTTTTTTTAAATCAAAAGTTCCTGTGTTATAAATTGGAAAGTGTGAAGCACCACTTACATCATCAAATGGTGCAAATTTTGCTATGTGACATAAAGATGTTTCAATTTGCTTATTCATAAATATCCTAATTTTTTTCGAAATTGTATCTAAAATCATATTAAGGGCAAAAAATAGTTTTTAATCTTTCTTTTGAAAAAAAATGATATAACTATAAAATTAAATTTAATGGAGTTTGGCATGAAAAATTCTATGTTTTTGATTATATTTATAGCTTTGTTTCAGGGGTGTGCTACTTGGAATGGTATAAAGCAAGATAGTAATGAAGTTTGGCAAGGCACTAAAGAAGTATCAGGGAAAGCTTATGATTCTACAAAACGAGCTATTCATGATATTACAGAATAATATTATGGAGAATTAACAATGAGAAAAGTGGTTTTAAAACCAAAAAGTATGAGTAGGTTTAGTTTATATTGTCCTTATACAAATGAAAAGTTAGATAATGAAAATAATTCTTTTGAAATATATGAAGGAGCAGGTAATTACATTTTTGGTATTTGTAGTGATTGTCTATTTTTTGACGCAGGAAACAATGATGATATTGAAAATTATTGGAAAGATTCTCATATAGAGGCTGTTGAAAAATTTGTTTCAAATAATTCACAAAATGATATTTTAGTTATTGAGGTAGATTATGAAAATGAAATTTACTTATATGGATTCTTAAATGAAGAAAAAATTGATTTAAGTGATGAAGAAATTGAAAAAAGATTTATAAAATAAAATTAGATTTTGATTATTTATTAATTATTTTTGGTATAATATTGATTATTTTTTGATATAATATGTTATATAAATATAGTATGGGGGTCTATGTTGGAAAGGGAAGTTAAATTGTCTAAAGATACAATGATTGTATCAGAGACAGATTCAAAAGGAATTATTGTCTATGCAAATTCAGATTTTTGTGATATTGCTGGATATACAAAAGAAGAGTTGATTGGTAAGCCACATAATTATGTGAGACATCCAGATATGCCAAGAGCAGCTTTTAAAGATTTATGGGACACAATTCAAAAAGGAAATGTTTGGAATGGAATTGTTAAAAATAAGACTAAAGACGGCGGATATTATTGGGTAAATGCCACAGCTTATCCTTCTAAAAATAGTAAAGGCGAGTTAAGATATATTTCAATCAGGGTTAAACCTACTGATGAGGAAGTTCAAAACGCCATAAATCTATATAAAACTTTAAATTAAAAGGATAAAGATGTTTTTTAAAAATAAAAATGAAGACAAAATCTTAGATTTACTTAATAATATAGAAAAATTTATTGATAATGAAATAAATTCTTTACCTAAAATTGATTTAACAGGTAGTGATCAAAAAATCTTAAATAAAATTAAAGTTATATCTGACAAATTAGAGAAAAAAAATCAAGAAGAACTTCAAGTTTTTGGTGAAATTATGCTTATTGCAGAAAAACTTTCTGATGGTTATATAGAGGATAAAATTTACTATACAAATACAAGTAATACAAAACTTAATTATATTGCAAAAACAGTAAATAATTTAGTTGATAGATTGAAAAAAATTATGGGATCAAATACTCATAAAATAAGTTATGTTTTAAATAATTTTGCAAAACAAGATTTTAGAGATAAAATTGAAAATGAAAATGCTGAAATACCTAATGCTTTAAATAATGTTACAGATTTGATTACAAATATTTTATCAGAGAACAAATCTAATGGTTTAACACTGGATAGATCGTCTCAAGTTTTACTTAGAAATGTTGATAAATTAAACGTAAGTTCAAACTCTGCAGCAGCTTCTTTAGAAGAAACAGCAGCAGCAATTGAAGAGATAACTGGAAATATTAGACAAAATACAGAAACAATTGCAAAAATGGCACAGTTCTCAGAAAATGTTACTCAGTCTGTTTCTAGTGGTGAAAAACTTGCAAATCAAACTACAAATGCTATGGATGAAATCAATGTTCAAGTTACATCTATAAATGAGGCAATTACAATAATTGATCAAATTGCATTCCAAACAAATATTCTTTCTCTAAATGCAGCTGTTGAAGCGGCAACTGCTGGAGAAGCTGGAAAAGGATTTGCTGTTGTTGCTCAAGAAGTAAGAAATCTTGCAAGTAGATCTGCTGAAGCTGCAAAAGAGATTAAGAAAATTGTTGAAACAGCTACTTCAAAAGCAAATCATGGAAAAAATATTGCAGATGAAATGATTACTGGATATAAACTTTTAAATCAAAATGTTTCTCAAACAATAGATTTAATTTCTGATATTGAAAGTGCTTCAAAAGAACAATTAATTGGAATTGAACAAATAAACGATGCAATAAATAGTCTTGACAAACAAACTCAAGAAAATGCTGCAATCGCTGCACAAGCTCATAATATTGCTGTTATTACAGATGATATTGCAAAATTAGTTGTAAGTAATGCAAATGCTAAAGAGTTTAGAGGAAAAGATGACGTTCAAGCTAAAAACGTTGGATTATAATCTTTAAGTATATATAAAAATTAAACTTTTCTAAATATAAAAATTTAGAAAAGTTTGAGAACTAAATGAAGGCTTTTAATTTTTTTACTGAAATTATTAAGTCTTTTTTATCACTAATTAAAGTCAACTCCCCATCACTAATATTACATTGAAGATTCATACTTCTTTGAACAAAATCTTCAATATCTTCTTCTTGAATATTGATATGAATAACACTTAAATTTTTGAATCTATTTAGATTATTTTCTATTTGTTTAAACCAAGGCATAACCATATTTTCTTGATAAGTATATATAATTACTTTTTCAGAACGTCCACAAGCTTTTTTTATTCGTTTTTCATCAGGTTGTCCTAAATCTATCCATAATTTTATACTTCCATCTAAATCTTTTTCCCATAAATCTGGTTCATCATCTTCATCTATTCCTTTGCAAAAAACTAAATCATCATTTGCATTTAAAATAAATGCAATAACTCTTGATAATAATCGTAGTTCAGTTTCTGATGGATGTAACGCAAGAGTTAAATTATGTTCATTGTAGTAATTTTCATCCATATTTGCTATATTTAAAAGAGCTTTATATATTGTAGCTTTTGTAGCCATTTGGTTCCTTAAATTTATTTTGTACGCATTATAGCTATTTCTTCAAGGATAAAGTATAAATAATAAATTGTTTAAATTCCTATTTTATAGTTTTTATAATACAATCTTAGAAAGTATTTAAAAATAGTATTTGTATGAAAGGATTATATTAAATGTCCAAAAGTGTTACCGCAGCCTTAATTGCAAATGGTTTAATAGCTATTGCAAAAGGAATAGCAGCATTCTTTACAGGATCTGCTTCTATGATGGCAGAGGCAATTCATAGTACAGCAGATTGTGGAAATCAAATTTTAGTTTTGATTGGTCAGCATCAATCAAAAAAAGGAAAATCAGAAGCACATGCTTTTGGACAAGGAAAAGCGAACTTTTTTTGGTCTTTTGTTGTGGCATTAGTATTATTTTTACTTGGAGGAATATTTTCTATATATGAGGGAATACATAAGATTCTAGACCCAAAAGAAATTGAAAATCCTTGGCTTATCGTATCAATTATTATTTTTGCATTTGCATTAGAAGGAAGTGCTTTAAAAGTTGCTTTAAAAGAGAGTAATTCAAAATTAAAAGATATTTTTAAAACCATAGAAAAAAGTTCTTCTTCTCATATTTTAGTTGTATTAATTGAAGATTCAGGTGCGTTGGTAGGTTTATTTATTTTAGCACTTGGATTAGTACTTTCTACATTAATTCATCCAATTTTTGATGGGATATCTGCTTTAATGATTGGAATATTACTTATATCATTATCTACTATTTTATTTGTTGAATTAAAAAAGTTAATTATAGGTGAAAGTTTAGATAGAGAAACTATAAAACAAATTAAAAATTTGGTAAAAGAAGAATCACACGTTTTAGTTCATATTAATTCTGTTAGAAGTATGTTTATTGGTTCAAATGAAGTTTTATTAATAATTTCAATGAATGTTCAAGACGATAAAACAGGTTATGAGATAGAACAAGATATAAAAGAGTTGAAAAATAAAATTCAAAAAACTTTTTCTCAACATAAACTCGATATTTATATAGATGTTTTTGAATTTTAATTTATTTATATAATTTCCAAATTGTCAAGACTATCTTGACAATTTTTGTATAGAATTTCAAAAAAAATAGGATTTTTATTTGAAATCAACAAATGTAAAAGAACAAGCAGCAAAATTATCAGTATATTCCAATACAGCCTTAGTTGTAGGAAAACTTTCTATTGGTGTTGCAATAGGTTCTGTGGGAGTTATATCAGAAGGTATTCACTCTTCTTTAGATTTATTAGCTGCAATTATTGCTTTTTTTGCAGTAAGACAAGCTTCTCATCCAGCAGATGAAAAACATAAATATGGTCATGGTAAAATAGAAAATCTTTCAGGAACTATTGAAGGCGTTCTTATTTTAATAGCAGCTCTTTGGATAGCTTTTGAAGCAATACAAAAATTCTTTAATCCACATGAAGTTGAATTTGTAGGTTGGGGTGTCGCAATTATGGCTGTTTCTTCAATTGTGAATTTTTTCATTTCAAGACATCTTCAAAAAGTAGGGGAAGAGACAGATTCTATTGCCCTAAAAGCTGATGCTATGCACTTAAAAACAGATGTATATACTTCTTTGGGTGTAATGGTAGGTTTATTTGGAATTTATCTTACTGGTTGGCAATGGCTTGACCCAATAGCAGCAATTGCAGTTGCAATTTTGATAATGTATGCTGCTTGGGAATTAATAGAAGAATCTTTTTCTCCATTATTGGATGCAAGTTTATCAGAGGAAGATGAGCAAAAAATAAAAGAAAAGATTGAAATTCATCAAGAACATTTCATAGATTTTCACGATTTAAGAACGAGAAAAGCAGGCTCAGAAAGACACATAGATTTTCATTTAACAGTTTGTAAATATCATACGATTCATGATGCGCATACCCTTGCAGATAAAATAGAAGAAGATATTCAACTTATATTTAAAGAAAGTAGTATTTTAATTCATCATGAGCCTTGTGATGATGTATGTGATGGTTGTTCCAAATCTTGTAAAGCACATTAATAATTATAGATTTTTATTTTTAAAGTGCTAAAATTGTGATTAAGAAAAGTCATATAATTTATGATTTTATAAAGGATTCAAAATGATGTCAGGAATTCAAGGTGTAAGTGGTGCAAGTGGCTATATGCCAATGTCTTCAAAGGTTTCTCAGTCAAGTGATAACTCTTTTGAAACTATCACTCCAAAAAGTGAATCTACACAACCATCAAAATCAGTGATGAGTTCGCAAGAATTACTTCAGATGTTAACTCAAAATACTCAAACAGCTCTAAGTAATTTATCGTCAAATGATATTTTATCAATGATGCAAAGTAATAACAGTCAACAATCTGATAAAACAAATTCTACAAATTTAATGAATAGTATTTTATCATCGTATGCAAGTAACTAAAGCTAAATATAGCTTTTTGTAAAATTGTATAAATATAATTTTGAATCATTTACAACTTTATGTGAATTACATATTGGTGTAAATGATAAATCTTACGCAGATTATATAGCTAATCTTATATTAACTCAAACAAAATCTCTTGAAAGTAAATATAGTTTTTTTTCTAAAACTTCTGAACTTTATAAAGCCAATTATCGATTATCAAATGTAGTTTTAGTAGATGATGAATTTGCTTCTTTAATTCAAATTGCTTTATTTTATTATGAAAAAACAAAAGGTGCTTTTGATGTTGTAATAGATGGTAGTATTACATTAGATGGTAATAAATTGATTTTTTCAAATAATAATGCAAAAATAGATTTTGGTGGTTTAGTTAAAGAATATGCAGTTGATTTGGCAATGCTTACATTGAAAAATCATAAAATTGATTCTGCTTTAGTAAATTTTGGAGGAGATTTAGCCTCTTTAGGAGTTTATAATAATAAGCAATGGAATATTGGAATTGAAAATCCAAATAATGATGAAAATATAATGACAGTTGAAATGAATAATAACTCTTTATGTACTTCAGGTCATTCAAAAAGATATAAAATAATCAATAATGAGAAAATATCTCATATTATAGTAAAAGAGAAAAATGATTATTTACAAATAAGTGTTATGGCTCCAACAACGGTTGATGCAGGTGTTTGGAGTACAGCATTACTATCAAAGCCTTCGTTAGAAATTCCATCTCATATTAAAGTTATAGAAAAAATAAGATATTGATAAAAAAGAAGTATTCAAAATTTGATTACTTCTTTTATTAATTAATTTTTACATTAATATTAAAGTTTATTTAAAGTACCTTCTTCAATAAATATTTTTACTTCTTGACCTGGATTTAAACCATATAAACTTTGTTTATAATCTGTCTCACCTGTTCGTTGGTCATCTCTTTTTTCAACTTCTTTTTTAGATAAATCAATTCCTACATAATTATCTTTCATAACCCATGCTTTAACGTCTCTTGATTCATATTCTTCACCATTAATAGTACAGTTCATTTTAGAGATTTTTGTACTAGCAATATATTTATCTGTAGATTTTGCTTCACCTAAGATTCTACAGTTGTCAGTTCCTAAAATAATAGGAGTTACATCATTATTTAAACTTTTAACACCTGATACTAATTTTGCTGATGTGTATTGTAAAGGTTTAATTATATACCCATCATTCTTTTTAATTACATCTACATTATATCTAGGACCTGTTGGAACTTCTTTTGAAGAACATCCAGCTAGTATAATACCTGCTGTGATAATTGAAATTACTTTTAACATCTATTTTCCTTATATATAAAATTTATTTCATTTAATTAATTCGATTATAGCAGATTTTTAATATATTAAGATTAGTTTGATTAACAGAAAAATATTATTTATTTTTTATAAGTTAAAAAATCATTTTTTGTATAATTTTTATTTTAATGTGATAATAATTTGATCTTTGTATAAATTATATACAAAAAAAATTATGAATTTACTATTTATTAATGTAATATATTAAAATAATAATTTTCTCTAAAAATTAGAAAATAAAAATAAAAGGTGGAAGAAATGATAGAGAATGCTAAAATGAAGATAAAGCTATTTTACGTATTAGGAATATCAATTATTGCATTACTTAGTACATTGTTTATAAGTCAATATTTGATTAATAATGTAAAAATAGGAAGTAGTAATTATCAAGAAATAATAAATTCAAAAGATTTATTAGCGGATATTTTACCACCACCTGCTTATATTATTGAAGCTCGATTAACATCATATGAATTGTTATATGCAAAGAGTAGTGAACAAAAGAATGAGTTATTTACTAAATTAATACAATTGGAAAAAGATATAAATGATAGAAATAAATATTGGAAAGAGAATTTAACAAATGAAAAACTTTCTAAAGAATTTGAAAAAGCTTTTAAAAGTGGACTTAATTATTTTCAAGTTTTAAATTCAGAATTTATTCCTGCTATAAAAAATAATGATATTCCTAAAGCAACAAAAATTTTAGAAAATGAATTAGGAAATTTATATTCAGAACATAGAAAATATGTTGATTTATTAGTTACATCTTCAACTGATCCGGCTACACTAATTCATACTTGGAATTTAAAAACTTCTAAGTTAAA
>CAZDFZ010000006.1:0-19996 GCA_964504855.1 uncultured Aliarcobacter sp. | reverse complement strand
AGAAGATTTACACCATCTCCTTCACTCATTTCACTTCCACCTAAAATCATTGAATTTATAAATTTTGATAAATCTTGAAAATTTCTTGATAAATTTTTTAAAAGCATTACTTTTCTATTTATTTTAGCTAGTGCTTTTGTTTTTTGGCTAGGATTTATAGTTCCATCTTTTTGTGTTGCTCTTTTTGTAGATAAAAAATCTTTTAATTTTGAATATGCCATTGAAGATGCAATATTTCCAACAAGAGTTTCAGGATTTTTTGTTCTTCTTAAGTGCTTCATTAATAAATAAATATCGTATAAATATTTTCCACCATCCACATTTAATTTTGGATGTTTTAAAATAGGATTCCCTAAAAACCCTTCTTCAAAACCACAATCTTTAAATTTTGAAATAGAACCTAGCTCCATAAAATCATCAAAAAGACCCAACTGAACATTTTTTATTTTTCCAGTTTCATAAGGATTATTTATATCAGCACGAGGAGAAAATAAACCTTTTAATAAATCACCATCACCAAGTCTAATTAAGGCATCAAAAATATCTTTGGCTATGGCTTTTCCAATTCCTTTTCCATGTTCAACAATATGAATAAATGCCATCATATCATTATGAGAAAGTTGCATAACTAAAACATCTAAAATAAATTTTACTTCAACTGAATCAAAAAAGCTCATTCCACCTTTTCGTTTTGCAGGAATTGAAAATTCTCGTAAATTTGCCTCTATTCCATCCGCACTTGAGTTATTTCTGTAAATAATAGCAATTTCACTATGTGGTGTTGAACTTTTTGAAATAAGCTCAGAAATGTATTCATATTGGGAGAAAAGCTCATTAAATGCTAAAAGTTTTGGTTTATGTTCATTTTCACTTCTTACAACTTCAAGTTTTTTTTCATAAACCCTTTCGTTATATTCAATTACTTTTGTAGCTAAATCTAAAATAGGTTTTGTAGAACGATAATTTTTTCTTAATGTAAATACGTTTGCATCTTTATATCTTTTAGCAAAAGTAGAAATAATTCCTATGTCTGAACCATTAAAAGCATAAATACTTTGGTCATAATCTCCCACACAAAATAGTGATTTTGGTCTAAAAGCATCAAGAAGTCTTCCTTGAAGAGGATTTGTATCTTGATATTCATCCACTAAAATTTCTTTAAAATTAAAATCTTTTTCTTTTAATGTTTCAAGCATAATTGTAAGTAAATCATCAAAATTTGCATAACCATATTTTGTTTTTAATTCATTAAACTCATCAACTACATCTTCATAGATCATTATATAAAGCTCATGCGCTGGACTTTTAGACTGTATCCAATCCCCAAAAGTTTCACCATCATTTGAGTTTAAATATAAAGAGTATAAATCATATAAGTATCCACCATCATATGGATTAGCCTCTTCATCTCTTTCAAAAAATACTCTTTTTTCATAAATTGATTTAAATAGCGTTTTTAATTCATTTGGTTGTTTTAAAGTTATATTTACATTTAACTCTTTTAAAAGTTTATATGAAACAGAGTGAAAAGTTCCAGCCATAATCTGTTTTGCAATATCTTTTCCAAAAAATTTAGCAACTCTTGCAACCATTTCAGCAGCTGCTTTATTTGTAAAAGTTAAAAGTAAAATTTCATTTGGTTTTATTCCACTATTTATAAGTGTTGCTATTCTTCCAACAATAGTTGAAGTTTTTCCAGTTCCAGCACTGGCAATTATAAGATTATATCCAGCAACGCATGTTGCGGCACTTAGTTGCTCTGAATTTAAGTTCGATAAAGGCATGGATTAATTTATTGTATTTTTGAAAAGTTTTATCATCTGGGAATGTTATCATAAAAGATTTAATGTAGATTGAAATTTAAAAAAAAAAGAGTGTGTTGGTATGGACACACTCTTTTTGGTCACAAGGAAACATAAAAATTGATCTAGTCTAAGAACTTTATCTTATAAGTATCGTATAAATAAGTCGCTGCGTCAACTTATTCATAATGTAATTGTAATTGGTCATAATTAACTAAAATCTAATCGATAATTAACAAATAGTTAACTTGAATTAGAACTATTTTCCTTTTAATAAAATAACTATATATTTACTTGACCATAAAAGTAATCCTACAACCAATAAACTTGCTGTTAAATTTAGGAAAAAAGAATAATCTAGTATTAAATTTAAACTAAAAGATGTAAATATTCTTAATATTGCTACTACTTGAATAGTTACAAATATAAAAATAGCAAAATTATTGGCATGAGGTGTAGTTCCTGAATGTCCTAAAATAACCCTTGTTCCAAAACCAACAAGTACAGTCATAAAATATCCTAAAGCTAAAGTATGAATTACTGCTTTTTCAAAAATGATATCTGGATTATAAAATGCCATTAAACTCTCTATTATAGAGATACTAAATGCAACAGGAATCCAATAAAGTCCAATGTATAAAACCCACATAATGGCTGGAACTTTAAATAATGGAAGTTTCCATTTTATCAACTCTTTTGTAATAATTATTAATAATGGAATATCTGCTATAAGATTTAATTTTACATTATCAAAAGATAGCAAAGCTACTTTTAAAACTAAAAAAGCAAAAACTATTTTCAAAATATTTTCACTTTTATTTATTTTATAAGTTGGGTCTTTTGCTGTTGTAAAAAAAGGAATCATTCTTTGAGAAATAGTAAATATTATCATAAAAATAAAGATATAAAATCCTGCATTTATAGCAAATTTTGAAACTACAAAAAAAGATAAAAAAGGCAAACTTGAAATTAAAAATAAACCATGGGCAATAAGTCCTCCAAAAAATGAGATTAAAACCCATTTTGTATCTTCTTTTATTTTTACAACACTATTTTTATGAATTTTATAGAGAAGTTTAAAACTCATAATTTGTGCAATAAGCATCAAAATTTGAAAGATAAGAGTAATTTTTGAATAAAAAATCAGCGTTAAAAAAATTCCAATTGATGATACAAAATATAATATAAATTGATTCATATAAACTTTTGCTTGAATCTCTGCTTGTACTAAAAATCTAGGAAACACAACAAATAAAAATCCTAAAAAAAATTGTATAAAAATTACAAATATCATAGTATAAGCATGATATTTCAAGATTGAACTGTCAAGTGTTAATATATTTGTATATGATGCAATAAGTAAGCACATAAAAAGAATAAAAAAGAGTATTCCACTTGTAAAAAATGGTTGATGTGGCTGAGAAGAGAACTTCTTATACCAAGAAAAAAACATAATTTCTCCTAAATAAAGCCATTTCTAAAAAATGACTTTTTAATTTAGGGGATTATATCAATAATAAAAGTTCTAATCATTGATTTCAAGCAAGAAAGATTAATAAACCTTACCTCTTAAGTCATTATAGGCATCACAACCCTCTTTTAGGTTCATTCCACAAGCTTTTGTGAATAATTCAAGAGCTCTTATATAATCTTGTAAAAAGTATTCACCTTCAACGTACATAACTCCTAAATTATAACAAGCTTTTGAATGTCCTAAATCACAAGATTTATTATAAAGTGATGCAGCTTTTTCTAAATCTCTTTCTACACCATCTTCATTTTTGTATTTCATAGCTAGGTTATAACAAGCTTTTGAATGATTCAAATTACAAGCCATTGTTAAATAATCAACTGCTTTAAAAGAATCTTTTGGTATTCCCTGTCCCTCATACATATTTGCCATATTATAACAAGAAGCTCCAATACCTGCTTTACAACTTTTTTCATACAATTCTAAAGCTTTTTTAGGATCAAGTCTAACTCCAAAACCATTTTGATACATATAAGCTAAATTATAACAAGCTTTGTCATGTCCATCATCACAAGCTTTTGCAAAAGCTTCTGCTGCTTTGAAATACTCTTGTTCAATTTGTGTTCCATTGTAATATAAAAGTCCAAGATTATAACATCCAGATGAAGAGCCATTATCACAAGCTTTTTTAAATATCTCTATTGCTTGTTGATTATTTCCCTTTTGATATTCTAAATAACCATCATTTACAGAAGCTGCAAACAGACCTTGAAGTACTAAAAAAAGTAATATTGTGATTTTCGATAAAGTTTTAAACATAATTTTCTCCTACTAATGAATTTTAGTTCAAGAATATTATACTATTTATTTGAGAAAGAAGAAGATAAAAAAGCCACCTAAAGGTGACTCTTTTTATTTAAAAATTAGTGGCAAGATCCACAACAAGAAGTAGAAACAGACTCATTAACAGCAGCTAATGCAGCTTCATAATTTGGCTCTTCTGTAATTTCTGGACAAATTTCTTTATATGTTACAACACCTGATGCGTTAATAACAAATACTGCTCTACAAGCAACACCTGCTAATGCTCCACTTGAAATTAAAACACCATAAGATTTAGCAAATGCTTTTGCTCTAAAATCTGAACCAACAGTTAAATTTTCAATTCCTTCAGTTGTACAAAATCTTTTCATTGCAAATGGTAAATCCATAGAAACTACGATTACTTCAGCATTTTCAACTTTAGCAGCTGCTTCATTGAATTTTCTAGTTTCTGCTGCACAAACAGCTGTATCTAAAGATGGAACTACTACTACAATTTGAGCTTTACCTTTTTGACCACCTACTTGAACATCTGATAAATCTTGAGCTACTACAGTTACAACTGGAGCAATATCTCCTACATTTACATCTGTACCACTTAAAGTTACTTCATTACCTTTTAATTTTGTTGTTGCCATTTTATTTCCTTTTTTATTAAATTTTATAAATTATTGCTAGTATTATAATCAAATAGGATAAAATTACTCTTAATTATTATGTATCAAGATAAATTTTTCAAATTTTATTATTTAATTTTAATACAACTCTCTTCTAACACTATTTTATTTTCAGCAATAAGTTTAGTCAAAGATGCCTTAAAAGCTTTTTTACTCATTCCAAACATTTTACTTATATCTTCTGATTCACTTTTGTAAGTAAAATCTAGCTTTCCACCATGTTGTGATAAAACATCAAAAACCTTATCACCAGAAGGTTTTTCTCCTATCTTTTGTAAACTTACATCTATTTTATTATCATCTCTAATGTTTTTTATATAAGCTCTTCTTTTATCACCAATTTTTATATTTTCAAAAATTTCTGTATGAAAAATCATACCTTCATAAGAGTTATTAACGATTACTTTATATCCTAAAGGTGTCTTAGAATATAAAATTATTTCTACCTCAGCATTTTTTTCTAAATCTTTTATCTCTTTTAATAGTTCAAATTTTTCAGAAGCAATAAGTCTATTTGTTTTTTCATCAAGTTGAAGTTGTACTACTTTTTTTGCACCAATTGTATATGTACCTTTTTGCTTATTTTTTGGTACTAATATATGTTTTGGTAATCCAATATCTACAAATGCTCCAAACTTCATGCTATCTACTATTTCTAAAGATGCAATTTCATATAAATATACATAAGGTTTAAGTGTAGTTGCCACAAGTCTATCTTCACTATCTGTGTAAATAAATACATCAAGTAAAGTATCAATATCCATATTTTTTGTAACATAAGCATTTGGCAATAATACTTCTGTTTCATCACCACTTATTAGATAAATACCAGGTTCACTAACTCTATTTACTTTAAGAGTGTTTAACTCTCCCACATAGATGTGCTCGTTTATTTGTTTTTCATTCATTTTGGTTTTTCCGTTCTTATTTTATTTTTTTAATTTTATTAGTTTCACCATACCTAATACCACAACTGCAACCATAATAATACTTGCACCTGAACTAATATCATACATATATGAAACTATAAGTCCTAAAATTGTAAACATTGTAGCTAAAATAGAACTAATTATCATCATAGTTGATAATCTTGAAGCAAAAGTTTCTGCTAAATATGTTGGAATCGTTAAAAGTGCAATTACAAGTATCAATCCCACAGCTTTAATAGCAGCTACCACACATAAAGCTGCTAAAATTAAAATCAATGTATAGAAGAATTTAACATTTATTCCTCGAAGAGTTGCAAATTCACTATCATAAGAAACTGCTAAAATTTCTTTATAAAAATATACTATCACTCCAATAATAAAAATATCCATAACTATCATATATTGAATATCTTCAGAAGAAACAGCAATTATTGAGCCAAACAGATATGACATCAAATCCACATTATATCCAGGTGTCAAATCCACAAATATAATACCAATAGCCATTCCACTAGCCCACATCATACCAATAATTGCATCTATTCGTGTTCTATTTTTTAAAGTAATAATGGCAATTAAAATTGCAGTAATAACCGCAAAAACTGTTGCTCCAAAAAGTACTGGTATTCCAAAAAAAATAGCAGCACCAATTCCACCATAAGAACTGTGTGCAATTCCACCTGTTAAAAATGTAATCTTATTTACTACGACCAAACTTCCTATTATTCCAGCAGCAATTGAGATTAAAATTCCAGATATTAAAGCATTTTGTATAAAATCATATTGTAAAACTTCTAACATTTTTTAACCTTAATGTGCATGTTCACAACAAACATGAGACTTTCCTAAAGCAGATAAAAGTTCTACTTCACATAAGTGTTCATTTTGTGTATCTATATTTTTTTGAATATTTTCTAAAGAGTGATAAACTAAATTTTTATTTATGTGAGCCACATTTTTTGCATAATTCAGTAAAACTGAAATATCATGGCTAACCACAACTATACAAATTGAGCTATTTAACTCTTTTAAAAGCTCATAAATTTCCCTTTGACCCTTTACATCAATACTTGCGGTTGGTTCATCTAATAGCATTACTTTTGGATTTGAACATAAAGCACGTGCTATAAAAACTCTTTGTCTCTGACCTCCACTTAAATCACCAATTTTTGAATTGGCAAAATCAGCCATACTAACTTTTGCTAAAGAGGCTTTTGCTATTTCAATATCTTCTTTTGAATAACCAAATACTCTTTTTTTAGAACTAATAAGCCCCATTAATACTATTTCTAGAGCTGTTATTGGAAAATCTGTATTCAAATTTGTATTTTGTGGTACATATCCCACTTGATTGTTTTTTATTTTTTTATCTATTTTTCCATCTTGAGTAGTCAATAAACCTAAAATTAGTTTAAGCAGAGTCGATTTTCCTCCACCATTAGGACCAATTATTGCTAAAAAATCATCATCTTTTATTGATAAATTTATATTTTCTAATACATCTGTTTTATTATATTTGTAAAATAAGTTATTAATATTTATTATTTCCACTAAAAACCTTTATTGCAACTTTGTTGCAATACTATCAGATGTAAGATTAATTTTTAATCAAATCTCGTTTTTAAGCCAAGAGTAAATCAATCCCAAATACTCATGCCAAGCAACTTCAACTTTATAAAAATTTCTTGCAGAAAAATAAGAGTTAAAACCTTGTGTTTTATTTCCTAAATGATAAGTTGGAGCTAAATATGGATTTAAACCTTCTCTTCTAAAAAGTAAATTTGCTCTTTTCATATGAGAAGCTGATGTAACTAAAATAAAATCTTTATATTCAACTAATTTTTTCATCTCAAGAACTTCTTCTTTTGTATCTTTTGGCGTATCAAATCTAATAATATCTTCTTTTTTTACACCTAAACTAATAGCTAATTTTTCTTGCATCAAAGCATGAGAATTTTCATCACCAGCCCCATAACCTGAAACTACTAATTTAGCATTTTCAAGTTTTTTATATATTCTAATACCTTCAGCTAATCGATTTATACCTGTTGGTGAAACTTGAGATGTAATACTTAAACTATCATTTGAAGTATGTCCACTTCCTAAAACCAAAATATACTCAACTTTTGGAATATTTAATAGTGCTTTTTGACTATCTTCAAGTGGTTTAATTATCGCATTTGAGATTGGTTGAAAAGATAAAAGTAAAAACCAAGATAAAGCTAAAAACAAAAATATTTTTGTTTTTTTATATGAATCAAAAATTAAATAAAAAAATCCAATCAAAAGTAAAAACAACCCCAATGGCATAGGCATCAAAAATGCCGTAATAAATTTTTTTAATGTAAATATCATAATATTTTATTTCCAATCAAAACTGATGTATATCCAACTACCCTTGAAGCATCTTTAGTTCTGTCATAACTTGTACAGTAGTGTAATACTTGAGTTATATAACCTTTGTTAATAGCAGATTTTATAACTGCTTTTACTCCTAGTTTTCCACAAGCTTCACAGCCTTTATCAAATAAAGACAAATCTCTTTTTGCAATTGCATTTAAACAGATATTATCTAGCTTATTTGCCTCTTCTTGAGTATAAAAATGACTTAAATCAGTACTAATAAGTAAAAAATTCTCTTCGTCTTCCAAAATAAAATCTGTAAGTTTTGATAACTCTTCAAAATCCATCTTCCCATATACTATCTCTATAATCTGACTATCTGGAAAATAATATTTACAAAATGGTGCTTGTGTTTCAGTTGAGTGTTCAGCATGGGCATTTGGTATAAAGTTTAAAAAACCAAATTTATACTTTAAATTTTTTGAATACTCTTGATCTATTTTTATATCTCCAAATGGTGTTTCATAATTTTCAAATAGTGCAATACTAGCACCCTCTAAATATACCTTGTGAGAAGGTCCTATTACTATAACTCTTTTTGGCTTTTTATCTTTTACAATACTGTAAGCAATATTTGCCGTAAATCCACTATAAACATACCCAGCGTGTGGCACAATCAAAGCCTTTGTATCAAAAGAACCATTTATTGTAAATTTGCTATTAAAATCATCTATCATAGTGATAATTTCATTTTTATCTTTTGGATAAAAAGCTCCACTAACTGCACTTTTTCTACTACTTCCACTCATTTCAAAAACTCCATCAATTTTACTATTACACTTTGGACATTTACCATCAACTATAATATTTTTTGAAACCTTGTATTGAACTCTACTTATTAGATTTTCATTACAGTTTGGACAAAATGTACTATTTTCAAAACCAACATTTCCAATATATACATATTTTAATCCCTCTTTTTTACCTATTTTATAAGCTTTTTGTAGACTCTCAAATGGAGTTCTTGGAAGTTCCAACTCTTTGTAATCTGGATGAAAAGATGAGATATGCCAAGGAGTAAAAGCATCTAGTTCATTTTTTATAAATTTTGCTATTTTTGTAAGCTCTTCCACAGAATCATTTTTTGTGAGAACCACTAAAGTTGTGATTTCAACCCAAATACCATTTTTCTTAAAATGTTTTAAATTCTCTAAAACTTGTTTTAAACTTCCACCCAACTCTTTTTTATAGTAGCTTTCACTAAAAGATTTCAAATCCACATTAACAGCATCAATCAAACCTTTCATATCATCTATTACTTCACTACTTTCAAAACCATTTGTCACATAGACATTTTTTATTCCATATTTTTTTGCTTCAAGTGCTATATCTTTGGCATATGGATAAAAAATCGTTGGTTCATTGTAAGTGTAAGAGATAGATTTACAAGCATTTTTTAAAGCTATTTGAACAACCTCTTTTGGTGATAAATATTTTGATTTATTTATATTTTTCTCTTGAGAAATACCATGATTTTGACAAAAAGTACATCTAAAATTGCAACCAACAGTTCCTAAAGACAGAGATTTAGTTTGAGGAATAAAGTGATAAAGTGGCTTTTTTTCAATTGGGTCGTTGTTTAGTGCAGAGTAATGTCCATAAACCAAACACTCTATTTTATCCCCAATATTTTTATTTACTCCACAAATTCCTGTTTGCCCTTCTTTTAACTTACAATAGTAAGAACATAAAAGGCAAACTAGTCTATCTTTCTCCTGTCTAAAATATTGCATTTAATCTTCTATTTTATTTTAATTACTGTATATGTAAAGATATTTGGATGATTTTCTAAAACAGATTTAATAAATCCAGCTTTTTTACTTAAACTTTCAAAAAACTCTTCAAATATTGGTATTTGCTCCCAAACTTGAGGTAAATATGTTGCTCTTTTTCCATCAAGCTCTAAAATAACCCCATGAACTCCAACTTCTATTTTAGCTTTTAAATCTGCTGTATCTTTATATTCTAACTTAACAGCAGGTGTTAAAATAGACAACTCAATACTACAATATTTAAATTCTTCATAACTTAGAGGATTAAATCTAGGATCTGAAAAAGCTGCTTTTTGTGCATTTTCTATCACATCATCAAGTAGATTTTTATGAGCAACCAATGAACCAATACACCCTCTTAATCTTCCATTTAGATTTATGGTTACAAAACAAGCACCATTTGAGTTTAATATCTTATACCTACTCAACAAATCTGCTTTATCAATCTTAAAACTATTATCAAATCTGTTTAAAATAGATATTTTTGCAATTTCTAAAAGAGTATCTTCTACTCTCATTTATGACCTTTTATAATATCTTTTATAGCCTCAATAAAATCATCACTATCATTTACACAACGGCAAACTTTATACTCTTTTATTCCTAACTCATGGGCAACTTCTCTATACTCAATATCAAGTTCAAAATCTGTTTCAGAGTTATCTACTATAAATGCTATTGGATAAATTATTACTTTTTGTTCTTTAAAGTTTTTTAACATATCTTCAAGAGAAGGCTCAAGCCATTTCATAGGACCCACTTTTGATTGGTATGCTAAATTTATAGATTTAAAATTTACACCTTTTTCTTGAAGCATATTTTTTAGAATTTCAACATGCTCATTCATCTGTTCTTCATATGGATCACCTTTGTCTACTATCTTTTGAGGAAGTCCATGGGCAGAAAAAATAAGATTATATTCACTTGCATCTTCAGCATTTGAAATAATTTCATTTACAATACACTCATTAAATTTTTTATTTTGATAAAACTCTTCAATATACTCTAACTTGCAAGAGTATGGAGTATAATCAATAAAATCTTGAACTGATGATTTCGTTGTTGTTGTTGAAAACTGTGGATATAAAGGCAAAAGAAGTATATTTGTAATTCCATCTTTTTTTATCTCTTCAATAACATCTTGTGCAAATGGTGGAGTATAACGCATTGCTTGATAAACTTTATAATCTTCTATTTTTTCATTACATTTTTCAACTAGTTTTTCAGTTAATGGATTTATAGGAGAAGCATTTCCTATATGTTTATAGTTTTCCCAAGCACTATCAAGTCTTCTGCTTACTATAAAATAAGCTATCATTTTTCTTATCAAATCATTTTTTACTGTTATTATATTTCTATCATTAAACATATTTGTTAAAAACATTTTTAATTCGTCTTTACTTCTAGCACCACCCATATTTAGTAATACTAAAGCTTTATCTTTTTTTTGCATCTTCTTCCAACCTTATTATCTTGTCACTACACCAAGTAGCCATATCTAAATCATGTGTTATTAATAAAATTCCACAATTATCCAAAAGTTTAATTAAAAGTTTCATCACATCATAAGCAATAATATTATCAAGTGCCGATGTTGGTTCATCTACTAAAAGTAAGTCAGGCTTCATCAATATTGCTCTTAAAATAGAGCATCTTTGAAGTTGTCCACCACTTAATTCATATGGCTTTTTATATAGTAAATCTTTTTGTAAACTCAACTTTTTCAAAAGCTCTTCCAAGCTATTTTCAAAAATTTCTCCAACTACATCTTTTATTTGATCAATTATTTTATATGTTGGATGAAAAGAGTTAAAAGGATCTTGAAAGATCATTGCTATTTTTGATTTTTCTATAGTTCCAGTTATTGGTTTTAAACTTCCTAAAATAAGCTCAAAAAGTGTTGTTTTTCCACTTCCACTTTTACCAAAAATTGTTACTAATTCATTTTTATTTAATTCTAAAGAAAAATCTTTATAAATTGTGTTCTCTTTTTTATAATAAAAAGTTAAATTTTTTATATCTAAAACTCTTTTTTGATTCAATTTTTACACCTTTTTAAAAAATATACTATATAAAAAAGTGCCTTTATCTTTGCAAAATAGGAACTTTATTTAAATTCACAAAATATCTACAATTACAAGTAACACTTTCACTGTTCATTTAATATAGTAAGATAAAATATTAAGCATAAAAAAAGGAAAAAAAGCTAAAATATTTTTTCTTAAATTCAAGGAGAAAAAAATGAAAAAAATCGTATTAAGTACAATCGTTGCTGCAGCTGCTGCAATGTCTTTATCTGCTGCTTCAACAGCTGCATGTGCTGGTTGCCACGGTGCAACTTTTGAAAAAGCTGCAATGGGAAAATCTCAAATCGTTAAAGGTTGGGATGCTGCTAAAGTTGAAACTGCATTAAAAGGTTATAAAGATGGTTCTTACGGTGGAGCTATGAAAGCTCTTATGGCTGGTCAAGTTAAAGCTTTATCTGATGCTGATATCGCTGATTTAGCAAAACAAATCGCTGCAATGAAATAATTAAAAGCTAGTCGTTAAGACTAGCTTTTTCTTCTTCCTCTTTTTTCTTTTTAGCTTCTTTCAGGTTATTCTCTTTTCTTATAGCGTCATTTAAATCTTCAACACTATCATATAGTAACCCTTGAGTCATTTTTTTTGAATCATCAAACTGACCAGATCTTGCTGCCCAGATGAAAATCATTAACATTCCTGCAGAAATTATAATTCCTACAATCAACATAAAAAAAAGTGTATCATTTATCATCATTATTCCTATTTTGTTTTTATTCTAAGTGAGTTAAATACAACAAGCAATGAACTAAAACTCATTGATAGTGCAGCAACAAGTGGGATTACATATCCAAGCATAGCTAAAGGTATAGTTACCGCATTATAGCATATAGACAAAAGTAAATTTTGTTTTATAAACTTATATGTTCTATTTGATATTTCAAAAGAGTCTTTTAAAGATTTTAAAGATGAATCTAGTAAAACTATATCTGAAACTGCAAGCGATACATCAGCAGAATTTCCCATAGCAACAGCCACATCAGAGTTTGATAATGCAACACTATCATTTACTCCATCTCCAACCATCACAACTATTTTATTTTCACTTTTTAACTCTTTTATATAATTTGCTTTTAAAAGAGGTGTTTGTTTTGCAAAATACTTTTTAATTCCAAGTTGAGTTGCTATATTTGAAGCTACTTGCTCATTATCACCTGTTAGCATAACAACTTCAATATTTTTTTGTGTTAAATAGTTTATTAAATCTTTTGCATCATTTTTTAACTCATCTTCAAGTTCAAAAGTAGCAACTACTCTTTTGTTTATAGCAAATAAATAAACTGTTCTTGAAGAATCAAACTTGTAAAAGATATTATTCTCTTTCATTAAATCAATATTTCCACCCAAAAGATCAAACTCTTTCCCTTCAATGTTTTTATAAGCTCCGCTCATGCCTTTTGCTTCAATATTTTTCACATTTTCAAGAGGTTTTAATGCTAAAGTATATTTTGATTCTAAATATTTTTTAATAGACTTACTAACTGGATGATTTGATGAATCAAGTAAAGAGTATAAAAGATTTAATTTATGAATATTATCATCCATAATTCTTGCTTTTACTACTGATAATTCACCTTTTGTAAGTGTTCCTGTTTTATCAAAAACAACACTGTTTACTTTAGCTAAGGTTTCAATGAATTTTGCCTCTTTAAAAAGTAAGCCTTTTTTTGCAAGCTCAGATATTCCTATTAAACTAGCCATTGGAGTAGCAAGAGCTAAAGCACAAGGACAAGCAATAACAACAACCGAAACAGCAACTATAAATGCTCTTTCAAATTGACTAACGCCCTCATAACTAAAACCTAAATTCACACCAAAATAGTACCAAACTAAAAAAGTCATAAGTGCAATACTTAAAATTGTAACACTAAATCTTCGTGAGATTTCTCCAGCTTTTGTTTGAATATCAGGTTTTGAATTAAGTGAATCTTCAAGCAGTGATACAATAGATGAAAAAGTAGAATTTTTAAAGTTTTTTGTAACTTTATATTGAAGTTGTGAATCACTATTTATTGTTCCACTATATATAGTGTCTCCTGATTTTTTAAATACAGGTAATGATTCTCCTGTTAAACTTGATTCATCAAAAGAACCACTACCATTTGTTATAACTCCATCAACTGGTACTTTCTCACCTGCTTTTAACTCAACAATATCGTCAATATTTATACTATTTAAAGCTACTACTTTTTTGCCTTCATCTGTAATAACTGTAGCTTCTAAAGGAAGGCTTGATTTTATCCTATCAAGAGTATCAACAGCTGATTTTTTCCCAATAACCTCTAGATATTTTCCCACTAAAACAAAGGTTATAATCATAGCAACCGAATCAAAATAACTATCTCCTTTTGCACCAAAAAGTATAAATAATGAATATATATATGTGGCAGTTGAACCTGTGGCAACTAAAAAATCCATTGTTATCATTTTGTTTTTTAATCCATAGTAAGCACCTTTATAAAATACCCAACCACTATAAAATAAAACTGGCGTTGAAAGTAAAAACTCTCCTATATGAATCATATTTTTTACTTCTTCAGTAATACCTGTAAAAAATCCTGTATATTTAGCAACACTTAGCATCATAATATTCATACTTCCAATAACAGCTACCATCATACGAATAAAATATTCTCTCTTTGCTTTTGAAGCTTGTGCATCAGCTACACTTGAATCATAAGCATATGCGTTATACCCTATTGATCTAATTTTTAAAATAATTTCTGAAAGTTTTAATTTCTCAATATCCCAAGTTATTCTAGCTTTATTTGAAGTAAAATTTATATTTGCTTCAACTATGCCCTTTGTTTCATATAAAATTTTTTCATTCAACCAAACACAAGCAGCACAATGTATTCCTTCAATAATCAAATCAATTTGAATGAACCCTTCTTTTGTTGTGGTTGTATAATTATCCAGAAAATTTTTTGAATCAAATTTACTTAAATCATCATTATTTATTTCTAGAGGTGGCGATATAGTTTTATTTCCTAATTTATCATAAAAAGACTCTAATCCATCATCTTTTAAAATATGATAAACACTTTGACATCCCTTACAACAAAAATTTAAATTTTCTTCTTTTATCATTACCTCTTGTTTAAATTCCAAATGACAATGATTGCATTTAACGATTGACAAAAAAACTCCTGAAATTACTAAAAAATTATTTTATAAAATATTTGAATATTTAATATTATGCTTTATTATGATATTATATCTTAATAATTTATGAGAGAGTCTTAAGAATGATCAATAATATTTCTATACTAAAAAATATAACTATCTTATATGCTGAAGATGAAAAAGACTTAAGAGAAGTTACTCATCAAATACTTAAAGGCTTCACAAAAAAACAATATGTTGCTCAAAACGGTCAAGAAGGACTTGAGCTATTCAAAAAATATGAAAATGAAATTGATTTAATTATTACTGATGTTAATATGCCTATTTTAAATGGTTTAGACATGGTAAAAGAGATAAAAAAAATCAATCTTAATATTCCAATTATTGTAGCAACTGCATTTTCTAATAAAGAATATTTACTTGAAGCTATAGATATTGGTGTAGATAAATATGTCTTAAAACCTATCGATATTGCAAAACTTCTACAAGTAATGTCACAATCTCTTATTTATCATGAATTAAAGGATTTATATACAGATAGATTAACAAATCTACCAAATAGAAATAAATTAAAAAAAGATTTTGAAAATTATAATATGAATTTAATTGCTCTATTAGATATTGATGAATTTGCAACTTTAAATGATCTTTTTGGAGAAAAAATTGGTGATGCAATTTTATATGAATTGGCAATTATGTTAAAAAATCATTTTAAAGAAGAAGATTTTTTAATTTATAGAACAGGTGCTGATAAATTCGCAATTATTGCAAAAGAATCTAACCTTGATTTAGACCAATTTTTCAATATTTGTAAATCTTTTGTTGATAAAATAGAAAAAGAATCTATTGTAATAGATGAAGATGAGATTGATATCAATATAACTATTGGAATTGCACAAGGTAATGGAGAAATTGCTTTTAAATATTCACAAAGAGTAATTAAATATGCAAGAAAAAGACTTCAAAGAATAATGATTTACACTGAAGAATTCAAATTGCAACAATCTTTTGAAAATAATGTAAAGTGGATAAAACAATTAAAAGTTGGGTTTAGAGAAAATCTATTTCAAGCATATTTCCAACCAATAGTTGATACAAAAACTAAAGAAATATTTAAATATGAAGCACTAATTAGATATATCACAAAAGATGGTGTTGAAGTTGCTCCATTCCATTTTATAAATGTTGCGAAAAAAACTAAACTCTATCCTAATATTATAAAAATAGTTATACAAGATGCTTTCAAATTAATAAAAAATAAAAATAAGAGAGTTTCAGTTAATATCTCTTTTGATGATATTGGAAATGAAGAAACAAAATCTTTTATATATGAAACATTAGAAAAAAATAAAGAATACAGTCAATTCTTAGAATTTGAAATTCTTGAATCTGAAGAGATTTCCGATTTTAATGAGGTTTCTAAATTTATTGCTGAAATAAAAAAATTTGACTGTATTATTGGTGTTGACGATTTTGGAGCTGGTTATTCAAACTTTAATTTATTAACTTTACTAGATATTGATTTTGTTAAAATTGATGGTTCTTTAATTGAAAAAATAAATAGTTTAAAAGATTTAGAAATCATAGTAAATACTATTGCAAATTTCTCAAAAGAGTTTAAAGTAAAAACTGTTGCAGAATACGTATCAAATGAAGAGATATATAACAAAATAAAAGAATTAAATATAGACTATTGCCAAGGCTATTATTTTGATAAACCTTTATGTTATGATGCTATCGAGTAGGTTAATTTAACCAACTTGATACAACTTTTTCTTTTGAAAAAAGTGTACTTTTTATTCTTGTAATATTTGCAATACTCACAAGTTGTTTTGCTGCCACTTCTAAATCTTCATTAATTATCAAATAATCATAATCTTGAAAATATTCAACTTCACCTTTTGCATTTTTAATTCTTTTTTCTATAATATCAGCATTATCTGTGTTTCTATTATTCAATCTATCTTTTAATATTTCCAAAGAAGGTGTAGTAATAAAAACTGAAGTTACAATTGAATCAAGTTTTTTTCTAACTATTTCATGCCCTTGAACATCAATATCAAAAATAACTAATTTACCTTCTTCTAAAGCTTTGTTAATAGGTTTTAAAGATGTTCCATAATAATTATCATGTACTTTAGCATATTCTAAAAAATCATTATTTTTAATATCTGTTTCAAATTCTTCTTTTGTAACAAAGAAATAATCTACCCCATTTACTTCACCAACTCGTGGTGCTCTTGTTGTAGTTGAAATTGAGAAATAATAGTCATCTATATCTTTATAAACTTCTTTAAGAAGTGTTGATTTTCCACAGCCACTTGGACCAGATATAATCAGTATTGCACCTTTTTTTTCATTTATCAAGATTTATCCTTTTAAACTCAATCTAATGTCAACATATTCACCACTTGAAAGTTTATCGATTATTGTTTGATCAAATTTCTCTAATAATGGTCTTAATTCATTAATATTAAAATTACTTAACACTAAATTATATGATTTTATCGGTGTTTTAGTTAAATCAAATTCATATTCTTTCACTTCTTCTAGTGCATCATCAATAATTGCAGCGATATCTTTCCAATCACTTTTTTCTAAATTAATCTCATTTTGGATAACTTCTTCTCTCAAAATTTCATTGATTTTACTTAGTTCTTTATTATCTAAAATTCCACCAAAATTAAATGATGTAGGATTTACAATGCTTTCATCATCTTCATCAATAAAATCATCAACGATAGAATAACTATCCTTTGCCTCATCTAAAGTTTCAATATATTTAGTTGTTATAGGAACAATAATGTCATCTTCTTGAGAATATGAATTAAATGCATCTTGGAAATCCAATTCTTTTTCATTTTCAATATCATCTTCTTTAATTATACTTATTTGATCAAGTAAAATTGCCTCTAATTTTGTGGGTAAGAATGGTCTTGGAATTATAAAATCTCTAGATTTATCAAAAGGCAATTCTTCAGAACTTATTGCACCTAATTTTCTAGAATATTGTTTTATTGCATTGAATTTATCATCAATAAAACTTTGATCAATAATAATTAAATCGTATTTATCATTTACACTATTTGTTTTTTGAATAGTTAAATTAATATGTAATTTTTTACAAACTAAAGTAAAAATATGCTCAATTATTGTTGCATCACATATTAATAATAAATTCACTTTAACTCCTGCAATGTTAAATCTTCTAATTTATAAACTTTATCACATCTATTTGCCAATTCATGCTCATGTGTAACAAGAATTAGACCTGCATCATTATTTTTAACATAATTAAATAATGTATTCATTACTATATTTGCTGTTTCTTTATCCAAATTACCTGTCGGTTCATCTGCGAAGATAATTCTAGGTTTTTTTGTCATAACCCTAGCAATAGAAAGTCTTTGCTGCTGACCTCCACTTAGCTCACCAACACCTTGATTAATTACATAATCAATATTTAATTCTTTCAATAAATTAACATCAACACTCTCACCACTTAATAGTGTAGCTATTTCAAGATTCTCAATTGCAGAAAATCCTCTAAACAAATAATGAGCTTGAAAAATTATTCCAAAATCTTCTCTTCTAATTTTTAATAATTGATTTTGCTTTAATGAATATATATCTTTACTTTTAAAAACAACATTACCATGAGATGGTTTTAAAAGAGAAGACAATATATTTAAAAGTGTTGATTTTCCACTTCCACTCATACCAATAATTGCTATCGATTCTTTTTTATGAAGTGATAAATTAATATCATTGAAAAGTTTATAATCAAATTCATGTGATAAGTTTTTAGCTTGTAGTAAAAGGTCGCCTGTAACGGGTGTATCCAATTTATTAATTCCACCCATTACATCTTCCTTTTTTTTATTTTACATAGTTGTTAAACTACGATTATTTTCCCATTTGTTTTGCAACTTCTGCTGCAAAATCTTCTTCTTTTTTCTCAATACCTTCACCAAGCTCAAATCTAATGTACTCAGTAATTAAAATCGATGCATCAACTTCAGCAATTGCTTGCTCAACAGTAATTTTATCGTTCATAACATAAGCTTGAGATAATAATGCAAATCTACCATCTAATTGAGTATTATCAGTAATATATCTTTCAATTTTTCCTGGAATAATATTTGCCCAAATTTTTTCTGGTTTACCTTGCTCTTTTAATTCAGCTTCAAATGCAGCTTTTGCTTTTGCAATAGCTTCATCTGTTAATTGTGATTTAGAAACAAAATCAGGAATATTTTTTAATGGTTTTCCTAATCTTTTTAATTCATCATTTTCAGCAATAATTTCTGCAACGATTGCTTTGTTTTCTGAGTCAACAAACTCAGGACATAAATCTTTGTATGAAATAACAGTTGGTTTCATAGCAGATGCATGCATTGCAATGTTTCTTAATAATGTAGCTGTTTTTTCTTTTGCAGCCTCATCACAAGTAGCAGCTAATACAACTCCAACTCTTCCTGTTGCATGAACATAACCATTTACAACTTGACCAGTTACAGTAGTTAATTTTCTTGCTACTAAGTTTTCACCAATTGTTGCAATTTTTTCATTTAAATATGTTGGGAAGTCTTGCCCATTAATTGAAGATGCAGCTAATGCTTCAGGTCCTTCAATTCCATTATTTTGTGCATGAGCAGTAATTTCTTTTGTAATATTAATAAAGTTTTCATTTTTAGCAACGAAATCTGTTTGTGAATTTAATTCTAAAATTGTAGCTTTTGTATTATCTGCATTAACTAAAACAGAAATTAAACCTTCAGCAGCAACATTTCCAGCTTTCTTAGCAGCTTTACCTAATCCAGCTTCTCTTAAAGCTTGAACTGCTTTTTCTAAATCACCACCAGTTTCATTAAGTGCATTTTTGCAATCAAGCATCCCTGCACCAGTCATT
>CAZDFZ010000005.1:0-20145 GCA_964504855.1 uncultured Aliarcobacter sp. | reverse complement strand
TAGTGAAAATGCTCCAGAACCTGGTTTTGCTTGTTTATTTAATAAAAAGTGAACATTATACGAAAGTGTATTTACCCATGTTCCTCTTGTATGTTGATTCATTCCCATTGTCCAGAAAGATACAATTTTTCTGTCTTTTTCAATATATAAATCAGCTAAAGTTTGAAGTTTTTTCTTAAATTCTTCGATATCTTCATCCGGATTTCCTTTTGAAATTTTTGCTACATAATCAAGTGTATAAGGTTCTAAAGCTCTTTTATACTCTTCAAATGAAATTTCCCAGTGAGCTAAACCTGTATTTTTGTTTACCATTTTATCACCAGCTTTATATCCATAAGGAGCAAGTGCTGGAGCTTCAGTTTCAGATACGATTTTTCCCATTTCTTTAGAAACTGTTTGCATTTCTAAATCAGAATATTTTCCATCTACAATAGATTTTTCATCGCTTCTTCTCATACCATATCCGATATTTACAGGACTTGCTGCAAATACAATATGTTCTTTAACAAAATCCCAATCAATAGCTTCTGGACGGTTATATACAATTTCTCTAGCTATATAATTCCATAAAGCAAGGTCAGTATTTGGAGTAAAAATGATTTCAATATCAGCGATATCCGAAGTTCTGTGTCTATATGTTGAAATATTTATAAGTTTTACTTTGTCAGGACTAGATAATTTTCTATCTGTTACCCTTGACCATAAAATAGGGTGCATTTCTGCCATATTTGAACCCCAAGTTACAACTGTATCTGTAAGCTCAATATCATCATAACAACCACTTGGCTCATCAATACCAAAAGTTTGGTAAAAACCAGTAACTGCTGATGCCATACAATGTCTTGCATTTGGATCAATTGCATTTGATCTAAATCCAGCTTTCATCATTTTTTGAGCTGCATATCCTTCCATAATTGTATGTTGTCCAGATGCAAAAATACCAATTCCTTCAGGACCTTTTTCTTTAAGAGCGATTCTTATGTGTTTTTCCATTTCATCAAAGGCTCTTTTCCAAGAAACGGGAGCAAAATCTGCTTTTTTATCAAATTCACCTTTTGCATTCATTCTTAATAATGGTTGTTTTAATCTATCTGCCCCATACATAATTTTTGCATTAAAATAACCTTTAATACAGTTAAGTCCTCTATTAACAGGTGCTGCTGGATCACCTTTAACTGCAACAATTTTACCTTCTTTAGTAGCAAGCATAATTCCACAACCAGTTCCACAGAAACGACAAGCTGCCTTATCCCATCTCCATCCACCTTCAGCTACATCCGCTTGTGCTTGTAAATCAGCTGGTACGTTCATACCAATTGCTACTGCTGCACTCGCTGCTGCTGAACTTTTTAGGAAGTCTCTTCTTGAAAGCGACATCTTTTCTCCTTTTTGAAATATAATTCTTTACTCTGAATTGTTACACTAAAGCCCTTATATATGGTTGACTTGAATCAAGACCATAAAATCTTCATTAAGATACAATTTTTACATATAATATAAGAATTGAAGGATGAGTAAATGGGATTTCATAGCTATATAAGAGCAGTTGGTACAGGACCAAAATCAAACAGAGAATTAACAAAAAATGAAACAATAGATGCAATTGAATCTATTTTAAATCAAAGCGTTCATAGTGAACAAATCGCAGCATTTTTATTAGGTTGGCGTGTTAGACTTGAAACTGTTGAAGAACTCGAAACAACACTAGAAGTTTGTAATAAATATATAAAAAGAGTAAAAATACCAAACTCAATAGAACTAGGTTATCCCTTTGATGGAAAAGCTGATAATCCGTATTTATTACCATTGATTTCTAAATATCTTAAAAAATTTGATTTAAATCTTGTTGTAAGTGGTGATGAAATCCAACCTGCAAAAAAAGGTTTAACCATAAAAGAACTTTATCAAAATATAGAATTTGATGATAATATTTTTTATTTTGATAGGGCTGATTATTTTAAAGAATTAAGCAATCTTACAAATATTAGAAATATTTTAGGACTAAGAACTGCTTTTAATACGGTTGAAAAATTATTAAATCCAGGAACTTCAGACTATGCAGTAAATGCAGCTTTTCATAAACCTTATGTTGCTAAATATAATCAAATATTTGGTAACAACTATAAAAATTTAATTATAGTAAAAGGAAATGAAGGAACTCCAGAAATTTTCTCAAAATGCAAATATTGGCAAACTATTGATGGGAAAATAACAGAGTACATAATTGACCCTGAATATTTTGGAATAAACTATAAAAAATCAATGCATATAATATCACCCGAAGAGTCACTAAATATGACAAAAAACCCAAGTGATGAATTGGAAAAACTAGCAAAACTAAACGCTGCAATGTTCTTAATTGCAGCTCAAAAGGCAGATGATATTAAAACAGCTTTTGAAATGATTGAATAATAGGTTTTATTATACTTTGGATATTTTGACAAAAGTTGAATATAGCAAAACAGTAAAAGAAGAAAAATACCAAGATAGATATTTAAAAGATATTTTTGAAAACTGTTTAGCTTATTATGAGAAATTTTCTCTTTTTAATCTTAGCTATAAACGAGAGAAATGAAAGATTAAATATTCCAAAATATAACGGTGGGTTATTTTCAAAAGATGAATTACTTGATAGTTTAATTATTGATGATAGTTTCCTTGCTGTAAAAACTCAAAAACTTAGTGATTATGATTTTGAAAGTGAAATATCTGTAAATATTTTAGGACATATCTTTGAACAATCTTTAACAGATTTAGAAGAGATACAATACATTCTAATTATAAAAATATACTATACAGCATATCTCGTACTTTCTTGATTTATTTTAATTGCATTAATGATAAATCAAATAAATCTATATTTTTATAAACAATTTGCTAAAAAGTGTCATTAATGAAGTGCTTTTGATAGATAACTACATGGATAAAACAGTTTTTACATTCTTTTCCAAATATTAGAATCAAAATCTATACGGCAAATATTACAAAACAATACCAAAACATAGAACTTTTGGAGTTCAAAAACTCCCACGATAGATTTTTAATTATTGATAAAAAAGAAGTTTTTTATATAGGTGCAGGTTTAGATTTGGGTAAAAAGTGGTTTGCTTTTTCAATGTTTGAGATTGAAGTTTTGATATTCTAAAAAGGCTGGAATAAACTTTACTGAAGGCTCTACCTATCAAGAGTTAAACTCTCCAAAATTAGCAAAAGCACCTTCAATACTTGGGATGTTTTTGTAGTGAGTTGAGGTTAGTCTCACATTATTTGTTTTAAGATTACATATTGCGATCCTAAAACTAGAACCCATAAATGGTTCTACAACACAAATAATTTTATCTTCAATCTGTCGTGTTGCATAAATAGTACCTTGCAAATTAGTAAAAAAATATTTCGGATAAGTTAATGGCGTTATTTCAACAATATCAATAGCCTCTTGATTTTCAAGAGTTTGAACTATATCCATAGCATCTTCATAACTCTCAAATTGAATACACCAATCATCAAATTTTTTATTAAAATGTTCTAAATCCTCATCTAGAAAACCACCAACTAAAGATTGTAAAGCAAAAATAGACACAAAAGACACCTTGAATATACATAATTTTGAAAGTTAATTTTAACATATTTAACTTTCAACTCTCTCAAGATTATTTAGCTTCTTCCAAAGTTACAGGAACATGTTTTATACATCTTGCTGTGAAAAAATCTCTACTATAATTTGGAGAAGATAACATATGATTTTCAAGTGTCCATTCATTTGTTTTTTCGATAGTTACACTTTGTGAAACTTTTCTTACGACTCTATTTTCACATATAACTTTTTCATGGTTATTAAAAGCAGTTTCAACTTCATTAATTCTGTCTGTCGTCACAAGATAGTGCATACCAATAAAAATTCCCACGATTATAGTCATAATTAATAAAGCTCTTTTCCAAACACCAGCTGGCATAAAACTTCTTGTAGTAACTATGATTGTAACGACCAATATAAAAATAGCAATTGCTAAATATCCAGCTTCTAGTTTTAAAAATAATTCCATTGTATTAATCCTTTTTTAATTTAAATATTTTTCTTCCCAATTTTTAAATTCATCACAAAAGTATTTAATTCTTACTTTTTTAAATTCTCTTGATGAATAAAGTGGAAGATTTGATTTGTATTCTATCTCTTTTGCAATATTATCTATAACTTCTTGAGTGTCTTCTACTGTTTTACCATGAATCATTGTAAATAAGTTATAGTTCCAAGTTGGGTATTTTGGTCTTAAGTAACAATGTGAAACGGCAGAAAATGAAGCTGCAATTTTTCCTATTTCTTCACCTTTTTCACCTTCTTCAATATCCCAAGCAACCATTGCATTTGCCCCAAATCCTGCGTGTCTATGATTTAATATTGTAGCAAATCTTCTCATAACACCTGTATCTTGAAATTCATTTAAAACACTAAAAAATTCAGCATAAGAAATATTAAGTCTTTCCACCATTTCTTTAAATGGCTCTTGAGTTATTTCTATATCATTTTGAGCTTCTTTGATTATGTTATAGTGATATTCATTTAACTGCATACCTTTAAAATCAGTTTTTGCAACATGCTCTTTTTTCTCTGCTTTATTTGTAGTGTCAAGCTTTACAGAGATTTTAAAAAGTTTTAATGTAGGTAAAATAATATAATCTTTTGCCTTTGTAAGTTTTGCTAAAGTGGCAATTGTATCTTCTAAAGTTGATTTAGAATTTGGTGCAATTGCAAGGGTAAACCAAATATTATATTTGTGATTTCTTTCATAGTTATGTGAAATCCCTGGATGAGAATTTAGTATTAAAACTGCATCATCAATATCTTCAGGTGCAATTTCAAAAGCAACTAAAGATGAAGTATATCCTAGCTTTTTTGTATCAAATATTGCTGAAGTTTGTCTTATGATTTTATTTTCTTTTTCTTCTTTTAAGATTTTTAAAACTTCATCTTCTGTTGTATTTAATTCCTTTGCAATTTCTTCAAAAGGTCGAATAGTAAGTGGAAAGTTTTTTTGAATTCTATATAATATTTGGTCTTTCATTTTTTTTGCCCTTAATAAAATTTCAAAAAGTATAACAACTAAAACTTATTTATGCATTGATTTAAAACAACTAAATTACTTGATATGAATTAAGAGTTTTATTTTTTAATTTAAATATAATAAATTTAGTATTACGAAGGAAAAAAAATGAAAAAGAAATTGTTATTATTTGCATTTTTTGCAATGTTTATGTTTTTAGGAATTATGGCTTTAAAAGAAGGAATGCCCTCTCCTAAAAATGAAAGAGTTTATGTGATTTTACAAAAACATATGCCTTATACTTTAGAAAAAAGAGTAGGTGGATATTCAATTGTAAGTAATGAAACAGGGATAAAAGAAAAGCCACCTGCAAAAGATTTATTTTTGAGACTAGAGCAACTTGAAAAATTATGGGGTAAAGATTTTTTAAAATTAGAAGATAATACTTTAATAATTTTAGATAAAGATAAAAATGAAGTACAAAGAATAGAGTTAAAAACAAAAGAAGAATTAGACTGGGTTAAAAGTTATTTTAGCTTTTAATTGACTAAAATTTAGAGTAAACAGTAGGTTATAATTATTTATTGATTATAATCCGCGGTTAAAGATTAGGAGTTTATATGAAAAATAAGTTAAAAGAGATATATTTATTTAAAGACTTGTGTGATAATACTTTAGACAGAATAGGCGAATTTACTACTTTTTTAAAATTATCAAAAGATAATGTTTTATTTTATGAAGGGGATGAGCCGAAATATCTTTTCTTGTTAAAAAAAGGTATTGTAAAACTTTATAAAACTTCATCAAATGATAAAGAAATACTTTTAAAATATTTTCATTCAAATGAACTAATAGCCGAAGTTGCAAATTTTGAACAAATTCCATATCCGGCAACTGCACAATCTTTTACAGATACAGAAGTATTGAGAATTGATTTTGGAAGTTTAAAAGATATAATTTATTCAGACCCAAATTTATCTTTTTTGATTCAAACTTCTTTGATAAAAAAAATAAGAAACCTTGAAAATATAGTATCTTTGCATGTTGTTTTAGATTCAAAAGAAAGAATAGCAAAATACCTATGCGACCACTCAGAAGAGTTTTTTAATACAAAAAATATAATTGTTGCAGAAATTCTAAATATCTCACCTGAGACACTTTCAAGAATGTTAAGAGTATTTAAAAATGATGGATTAATAGATAATAAAAAGAAAACAGTGGATAAAGAGCGATTAAGCGCTTTATTTTTATAGTGAGGAGTTACTAAAAGGTATTTAGTAACTTTTCGGTATTTATATAAAGTTCTTTAAATTTTTTATTATTTATTTCATATTTCTTTTTTTGTTTATTTGCGTATAACCATGCAAATAGAACAGATAGACCAAATAATCCGTATATTTCCCACTGCCAATCTTTTAATCCTAATAACACAATAAAATACTGAACAGAAAATAAAACAAAAAATTCAATTGAAAATATAAAAACTAAAGTTGGACTCTCTTCAAATTTTAAAGTGTACTTTTCGATATCTCTCAAAATATTTAAATTTTTATTTATTTTTTGTATATCACTCTTTTTATTTTCTTCTACTGTATCTATTTTTAGATTTTGGAAATGAATATTACTTATATTATTTTCAATATTTGTTTGCTTATAATTTTCTAATATTTCAGGATTAGAAAAAAGAAGAGATAAAATCTCTTCTTCCTTTAATAATTCTTTATTAGATATTTTCAAACAATCTTGTAGTATAAAATCATAAAGCCCAACATCTTTAATATCATTTGCAACCAACTTTAAATCTATCAACAAAATAAATCCTTTACTTAAATACCATAACTTGATTCTTTATTTTTTGATGGTAAAAATATTCCAATAAGACCTTTTAATCCTATTGACATAATAATATTAAATAAGAATATAATCCAAGCAAGTAAAACCATAGCACCACAAACTCCTGCTAAAATCATCATTAAATCAAATTCTCCATTAAAATACATATGTCGTCTAAGCATACCATCAAGCCCAGCCATTCCCATAAATGCACCCATACCAATACCCCCAATTAAATGTAACCAGAAGTGTGTATTCGCTAATTTTTGACTCCATAATTTTGCATTATTTGTAACATGAGGCCATAATACATAAACTGCTGAATATAAAGTCATATAAAGTCCAACAATAATTGCAATATGAACATGTGCCCCAATAATCCATTGAGTATTATGTAAAACTCTATTCATAGCCATATCTGCTTGAATAATTCCTGCTGGTACTGCTAAACCAAATCCAATTAATCCACCTAAAAGATATTTTAATTCATTTGTCATTTTAAGAGGTCTTGCTTTCCATAAGGTTACAAGAGTAATAAATAAAGCTAAACCTTGAGTTAATAATTCAAATGCTGTTACCATTTCTCCTGAAATTAATTTCATCATTTCAGGTTGACCTTGATCTGCTAATAAGTGATGAGACCATACCATCCAAGATACAAGTAACTCTAACATAAGTGCAGCTCTTGCCACATTTTCCATAAATAACTTTTGCCCTGTAATAATAGTTGCTAAAAGATACCATGAACCAGCTACATAAATTAATACAAGACCATCAGCAACTAAATCTAATCCCCACCAGAACCAGTTTTTATATAAAAGTGCATCAACTGATTTTACATCTAAATTAAAACCACCAAGATCAGCAAAAAGATATACTAATACTAAAATTCCTGCTCCTAAAATGATAAGAGCATCTAAAAATGTATCAACTGTTCCTCTAAAGATTGCAACAACAGGTAAAGAAAGCGCAGGTTCTTTTGTGTAAGGTTGTCTTCCAGTTAATTTGTACCAAAGATTTAAAATACCATCAATACCAAAACCAGAAATTAAAAGTTCTTTCATCGTTTTGTTTTGATGAGCACCAACTCTTGCAAAAATTGTTGCATAGATGTTATATATAAAACCAAAAGTTCCTAGCATAATAAGAGCAACCCCTAGAATAAATACAATTCCACCAATAGTTTTAAATTGTTCAGTATCAGCAGGAAGAGGCCAATATAAAGTATATAAAGGAGCATAATTCCATGCAAATGCTGCAATCCATGATAATGCCGTACCAACAGTAATTAATAACCAAACCCAGTTTGCTAATTTAACACTATATAATGGTTTTTTAGTTAAAAAAGGAACTAAAAACATAAATGCACCAAATACCAATTGATAAGTAGAACCAAAAATTCCAACTATTGGGTGAACTGTCATAATTGAAAAATAGTGTTCAGGTGAACCATAAACAGGAGGAATTGAAGGAATAACAGAAGCTGTTCTCATAATCATACCCTCAATTGCAGCAAGACCATAAAATAGAAAAGCCATTACAACTGCTCTTAAAGTAACTTTTTGTAGAGCATTTAAACTTGTATGATCAAATTTATTATCTGCTCCATTAATTAAATCGCTTACAAAACTCATTTAACACCCCCATTCTTTTCAGAAATATTTTGACAACCTACAACTTCAACTGCATCTTTTACAAACATAGCATTTCCTTTTGGTCCTGAATATTCTGTTGACATCAAGTCATAAATTCCATTTTGATTAAATGTCCATAAAATATCATTTCTACTTCCTGGATTCACTTGCATTTGCATAACCATTGTGTTATTTTTTCTAAATAATCCAAAACCATACACTAAATCTTCACTTGTAACATCAAATAAAACTTGTTCTTTACAGTTAATAACCATCTTTTCTGTTGGTAAAATAAACACATGTTTTTTTATATTTATATTATAAATCTTATCAGGTGTCATGTCATGCCGATTTATATCTTGAGCAACCCAAGGAACAGTATTATAAGTAAAGATATGATGCCCAACTCCCGCAATAACTAAGAAGCCAATAAATCCATAGAAAGGAATTCTTATCAGAGATTTGGCTTTTTCTTGCTTCGTTAAGTTGTAGCCAAACCAAGCAACTACAGAAATAATCAAAGCAGAATAGACTGAATATGCTACCCAGTGAAATGACAATAACTCAAGTGAATCATTAAAAGTCATTTTATACTCCTTTTTTATCGGAATAATAACCACTATTAAAGTATTAAAAATTGATATATATCAATATACATTATTAATGTATATTAAATATACAGTAAAATATATACTTAATATTTTTTATACAAATGATTAATTAATTTATAAAAAAATATTTAATATTAAAAAGCTTGATAAAGAAATATTTACTAAGTAGTGTGGAAAGAAATAAAAAAAGATTAAAAAAGAAGAAATAAGCGACTAAATGGTTTGTTTAAACCACTTAATCTTATCCCTTAAAGTTACAACTTCTCCAATAACGATAATAGCAGGTGTTGGCATATCTTTTGAAAGCTCAACTATTGTTTCTAAAGTTCCTACAACAACTTCTTGTTCAGGTGTACTTCCTTTTGAAATTACAGCACATGGATAATCTCTTCTTTTCCCAAGATTCATAAGTTTTCTAGTGATTAGTTTAATATTATGAAATCCCATTAAAAATACGATTGTTTCATCATTTAAGAAGGTTTGCCACTCTATTTGTGATATTTTTTTCTTTGGTGTTTCATGTCCTGTTACTACTCTAAATGAAGTAGTTATTCCTCTATGAGTTACAGGAATTCCAGCATATGCTGGAACTGCAACCGATGAGCTAATACCTGGAATTATCTCAAACTTTATATCTCTGTCAAAAAGATAAATAGCTTCTTCTCCTCCTCTTCCAAATACAAAAGGATCTCCACCTTTTAATCTTACAACATTTTCATATTTTAACGCAGCTTGATAAATGATTTCATTTATTTCATCTTGTGGAACAGAATGTTTTCCATCTTGTTTTCCCACATAAATCATTTCACAGCCATCTTTTGCCATTTCAAGAATTCCTGGATTTGCAAGTCTATCATAGATGATTATATCAGCTTCTTTTACTACTCTTGCAGCCTTTAAAGTCATTAACTCCATATCTCCAGGACCAGCTCCCGTTAAATACACTTTTGCCATAATTATTTTCCATCCTCATATATAAATATTCCTGAAGGTTTTTTAACATTAAATATTTCTCTATTTAAAAACCATTCTTTTGTGTGTATAACTGCGATTTTATTTGTATCATTTACAGATACATAAAGTTGTGGAGAATTTTCTGACCATCTAACATGCAATACTTTTCCATCAAAATTAAATGTCTGAATAATTTCTAAAGTAGTAGTATCAATTATTTGAATAGTTGGGAAATCTTTTCCTGAATATGTAACTGCTAAATATTTTTTATCTGGACTTAAACTTGTAAATACAGGCAATCCTTGAGTTTGAATATTTTTCACAAATTTAAAATCATTATCATAAACCATTACTTTATTATCCCCAACAGCTGGAACAAATATTTTATCTCCACCAATTGACCAAAATCCAAAATGAGGAACTTTTAAAACCATTTGTCTATTTTCATCTAAGAAAACATCAATCTTTTTATATTCCATTTTCTTTAAGTCAACAACTCCGAAATGTTTTGAAGTAAAAAATCCAACTATATATTTTTCATCTTTTATCATAGCATCAAAAGGAAGTTCACCTGCATCTTTAAATTCTTTAAATAATTTAAAGTTTGGTTTATTTTTTCCTTCGTTCATATCTTTAAAAACACTGATGGTATCATTTTCCATTTGTGAGAATATAAGATAATTTTCATATGTTTTAATTCCAACATTTTTTGAACCTGTTTGTATTTTCTCTAAGGGTTTTAAATCTCTGTCTAAAATATCAACACTTTTATCATCATAGTTAGCAACAGCAACATAGTTTGCTCCAATTACAAAACCAATTGCTGATTTTGAAGTTTTATATTCTGCTAGAATTTTTTCAGATTCAGGGTCAAATTTTACTACGAATCCATCTCTTGAAATTGCATAACCATCTTTCCCATCAAATTTCACAACACCATGATTCATGTTGTGCATACCTTCTATATTTGTTCTTTTTACACCATTATAAATTGTTGCTAATGATTCACTTTCTCTTTCAACTACGAAAAATTTCTCTTTTGCACAAACCCAGCTACTAGCAATACTTGCAATTAGCAATAAATTTAATAATTTCATTTCCTATCTCCTAGTTTCTTCTAAAGTTAAATAACATGATGGATCTTCTTCCCACAAATCTCCACTAATTGCATATGCCCGTGAACGTGAACCACCATTACAAATTTCAATATATTTGCATTGAGAACATCTTCCTTTTATTTGTCGTGGATGTTCTCTCAGTTTATTTAAAATATCATTTGAGGTAGAAGTCCAAATTTCATCAAAAGATGTTTCTAAATAATTTCCAACAACAAAAGGAAAAAATGGGTCTGGTTTTACATTTCCTGCCCAATCCATATTTCCAAGTCTATGCCCAGCTGAATTTCCACCCCAAGCTTTTAGTTTTTGCTCTAATGTTTCTACAAAATCTGGATATTCTTTTTTGAATCTATCTAAAAGCATAATTGCATCCATTTCCATATTTCCAGTTACTAAATCAATATTATTTCCATTTTTATAATATTCAAATGCTTTATCAATAATAAATTCAACATATTTTCTTCTTTGTTCTTTTGATATATCTATTTCAAGATTATCTTTTCCCCGTCCAGAATAAACAAGATGAGAGATATATAGTTTATCAACTTTTAGCTCTTCACATAACTCAAACATTGCATAAAAACTATCCTGAGTCTCTTTTGTGATGGTAAATCTAATACCAGCATTTCCACCATGAGCTTGTATTAATTTTATAGCCTCAATAGATTTTTTGTATGCACCTTTTTGACCTCTAAATTGGTCGTGTATTTCTTCAATCCCATCTATTGAAATCCCAATATAATTAAAAGTTTCTATAATTTGATCCACATTTTTAGGACTTACATAAATCCCATTGGTAGATAAATATGTCATTATATTATATTCTTTCATAACTTTAGCAATATCAAATATGTCTTTTCTTAAAAGTGGTTCTCCACCTGAAAAAATAACAAAATTTACACCACCTGCTTTTAGTTTCGAAATAGTTTGTTCAATTTCTTCAAAAGTAAGTGTATCTTTTTCATTTGCATCAGCTTTACTATAACAGTGATGGCAAAGTAAATTACATCTATTTGTAAAATTCCATATCATAATAGAACCATTTAATGTTCTTGATTTTTGATTTTCAAGGGTCGATTTAATCAAATTTGATAATCTAAACATTTCTCTAATCCTTTTTTGATTTGAATGATAGTATAAAATCTGTAATTGCGTCTAGTTGTTCTTGAGATAATTCATCTTTAAAGCTAGGCATTACTGATCTTTTATGACCTAATTGTTTGTACATTGATTTTGGATCAAGGATATGTCCTTGAATCTCTCCCACAGTTCTTTTATCTGCCATTTGCTGAAATGATGGACCAAAAGCAACTGAAGTTTCATGATGACAGCCCCAACAATATTGTTTGAATATTTTCTCTCCATCTAATACTGAAGCACTTAAAAGATTAAAAGAAAATATTAGTACAAGTGGTATTTTATACTTAATACTCATGTTGTACTCCTTTTTTTGATATAAATAAATCTTAACATAAAGAAAAAACTAAAGGATTGATTGGTATCAATAAATTATTAATAAAAATGGCTAAAATAAGATATATATTTATTAAGGAAAAGATGATGAAGAAATTTTTATTTTCAATGGCTTGTGTAAGTTTTTTATTTGGAAATGACTATGATGTAGGACTTGATTTTTACAAAAATAAACAGTATCAAAATGCCTATGAATATTTTTTAAAAAGTGCAAATAGTGGTAATTCACAAGCTGCACACAATTTAGCTATTATGTATCACAATGGTGATGGTGTTAAAAAAGATACAACAGAATCAATCAAATGGTTACAAATTGCAAGTGATGCAAAAAATCCTTATGCAATGACACAACTTGGTAATAATTATATGAATGGCTTAGGCGTACCAAAAGATTATAAAAAAGCAATAGCACTTTTTACAGAAGCTGCACTTTTGGATAATCCACAAGCTGCTTATAATCTTGGATATATGTATACAATCGGAATTGGAGTTCCAATAAATAATGAAACAGGAGCTTCTTGGTATGAAAAAGCTGCATTATTAGGTGATGAAAATGCTCAAATAAATTTAGGATTTATGTATATGTCAGGACAAGGTATTCCAAAAGATATGAAAAAAGCTGCAATGTATATTAAAAAAGCAAAAGACAATGGAAATGAAAAAGCTGCTTCTTTATGGGAACAATTTGAGTTAGAAAAAGAGTTATAGGATTTAAAATGCAAATTATAATGACTTTAGTATTTACAAGTGTTCTTTTAGTATTTATGATTTATCCTGCTATTAAAATTGTTGGTTTTTTAGAAACTAAGATGAATATTAGTGATAAAACATACAATGTCCTAACCGTTGTAATTACAATCATATTAGCTTTAATTGTTGGGGCTGGATTATATTTTATTTAGTTTTTAAATCTATTGAATATAAAGTATTTAAAAACTCTTCTTTTGAATTAAACTTATAAATAGGGTGAGTTAAATATGACTCATCCCTGTATGATGCAAAAAATATACTTGGAAAGCTTGTTGTATAAAATAACTCTATTGGATATGAAGTCTTATGTTCGACAGTGATTAAGACACTTATAAAATTCTTATTTATATACTCTACATAATCTTGATTTAGAAAATACTGCTTTAAAATCTCATTTGAATTATAACTTTTAGTTGAAGCTATAAAAAGCATTAGGTTTTTTTTCTCTTTTTGTGCAAGTTCTAGGGCTTTATCGTAAGAATGATACCAAGAAATATTGTTTGAAAATAGATTTGAAAGAAGTAAGATTAGAATTAAAAGTATTTTATACATGAGATAAAAAATACCCATCTTTAAAAGATGGGTATTTGAATTTTCCTAATTAAGCACCAGGAATATTTTGTCTGTGTTCAACAGAATAAGTAAACGTAGGAGTAGTTAAGTTGTTAATATATTTAACAAATTTACCACTATCTGATTCATAAATACCAATTCTTCCAGTTGTCCACTCAGAAATCATAGTCCATTTACCATGATTAGCTGGCTCTGCGTGTAATAATCTTGGTTGAACAGGATTTTTCACTTTTTCACCTAATTTATCTGTATATTTGATAATTTTATCTTTTCCAATTTGTGGATCAGATTCTGGGAAAGTAATTGTTTCATACTGTGTTGCATCCCAAGTTTGTAAAACTTTTTTAGTTTTAGCATCAAGTAATTGACCTTCAGTTTTTCCAACTTTTACAATTTTATCTGTTTCTAAAGTTTCTTTATTAATTAAGTAAACTTCATTATAAGTTTCAGGACTTCCAATTACTGTATCTGCCCAGATATAAGGAGTATCATGTGCAGTTCCTACGAATAATCCACCACCAGAAGTTTCAACTTTTTTAACAATTTCCCAATTTGAATCCCAAATTACAACAGAACCAATGTTCATAGAAACAGTTGCGTGTAATTGTTTTCCCATTTTTTTGTTAAACCAAGAAGATCCTTGACCTGGATGTGGTTTAGATTTTTCACCTGTGTAAACTTTTGCAGCTAAATTTTTCTCTTTAAAGTCTACGATACCCATAACATCACTTCCTTGAGAAGCAATCATGTAGTATCTTCCGAAATCCTTACCTTCATCTTCATTTAAGAATGCATCATGTAAAACTTTTCCAATGTTAGGAACATCTCCAACAATTGGGAATCCAGGTTTAGAATAATCAATTAAATATACTCTTCCTGCATCTTTTAATGCCATTGCAAAATAAGGCCCATAAGGAGTATCAGCTAATGACGCAACCCTTGAAGCTTCAATTTGTCCATCAATGTTAATAACAGCAGATGTATCATAAGCTTTTAATGGCTCTAATGTCATAGCATCACATAAAACTGCTCCACCTGGTGTGTAGTTTCCTGCAATTACATATTTTCCATCTGGAGAAACTGCTAATCCTCTTGATTCAAATCCAACTTGTACTGAAGCGATCGCTGGTTGACCAGGTGCTGCAATATCAAACATTGTCAATCTTCCAGATCTAGAAATCGAGTATGCATATCTTGGATTTTTCTTATTTGTAACAGTTACGTGAACGGCAAATCCAGCTTTATGTCTAGATAAAACTTTTCCAGTTGTACTATCAATAAAGTCAACTAAAGAAGCATCTCTTTCTGTTGCAAATGTAACGTCAAGAACTGATTTTGTATCAACTGAATTTGGATATTTTTTAGCTAATTCATCTCTATCTGCTAATTTTGTCCAAGTACCTTTGATTTCCTCTAAATTTAATTTAAAGTTAGTGTTATCTTTCCAGTTCATTAACCAGTCAACCATTTCATCAGCATCATCTTTACTAAACATATGTTGCCATTGTGGCATTGCTGTATTAGGAATACCATTCATAATAGAGTCTCTTAATACATGTCTTTCTTTTTTCTTTAATGCATCAGGTCTTAAATCAGAACCAACTCCACCTTGGTGAATTGGACCATGACATCCTTGACACTCTTTTTCATATACATTTGCAAAGTTCATTGTTGAACTTCCTGCGTATAAAGAACCTGCTAATACCGAACACGCTGTTAAACTTAAAATTTTTCCAATTTTCATAATGTCTCCCTTACCTTTTTTTAATGTAATTTCATACCTTACTACCAATAAATAGTCTCTTTGAACGCAGTTCTACTATCTACATAATTGTCTAAATCAAGAGAAAAATCTCTCTTGATTTTTATTTTTGTTCGTCTTCTAATCTTCTTTTCTCTTGTTTATAAATCCAGAACATTGGAAGTACAATAAAAGTATGAAGAAAAATAGTTAATGTTAATGGACCTTGGTTTAATATTGCAAAAAAACTAGGTACCAAATCTGTCATTGGTTCAAACATGTTATCTCCTTATCTCTCGTGTCTAGGGCTTTTAGAAGTAGTTAATAAATCTTTAACTAAGTATAAAAATCCAACAAATGTCATAATACCAGTTGCTAATCTCCATCCAAGACCTTGAACAAACCATACCATATCTTGAGATACGAAGAATCCTTCCCAAGTTGCTCCCATTTGAGCTCTTTCAACTAATACTTGACCATATCCAGCAACAGTTAAAGAAATAGTCATACCTAATACTCCAAGAGTAATTAAAGTAATTGCCATTTTAGAAGCAAATGTTGCTTTCATAACTTTAATACCATTTTTACCTTGTACACCCATATAGAACATACCGATTAGAATAGTAGCATAAGCTCCAAAAAACGCTAAGTGACCATGTGCAGATGTAAACTGCGTACCATGTGTATAAATATTTACTTGTGGTAATGTGTGGAAGAATCCCCAAATACCAGCACCTAAGAAGTTACCAAATGCATTAGTAACAAACCAAGCAAATGCAGGTGAATTGTTCATAGTTTTTTCTTCTGTTCCAGCTTTTAAACCAGTTTCTTTTCCCCAGTCATAAATAACGTGAACAAACATAGCAACTAAAGGAACAGGCTCAAGTGCTGAGAATAATGCTCCAATTTCCCACCAGTACTCAGGAGTACCAATCCAGAAATAGTGGTGTCCCATACCTAAGATACCAGAACCAAATAACATTGAAACTTCAATCCATAACCACATTTCAACAACTTCTCTTCTAGCACCAATAATTTTGATTAATCCATAAGCTGCTAAACAACCTACAAATACTTCCCATGTAGCTTCAACCCATAAGTGAATTACCCACCACCACCAGTATTGATCCATAGAAATATTATCAGTAAAGAACATACCTGCTAAGTATAAACCAGCAAGTGCAAGAACGTCAGCCATTAATACTGTTACAATTCCTGTTTGTTTACCTTTCATTGCAGTTGCAAAAAGGTTAAATACAAATACTAAAACAACAACAACGATACCAATATCGGCCCATCTTGGAGCTTCAATATATTCTCTACCCTCAGTGATTAACCAAATAGTTGATTCACTAGCAGGTCCAACTTGAACTAGAATAAATACTAGAACAACTACTGTTACAGCAGCAGTTAAAACATAAAATCCTAATTTACCAAGTTTGATTCCAACTGTTTCAATACCTGTTTCATCAGGTAATAAATAGTAAACAGAACCAATCATTGCGTATAACATCCATACAACTAAAGCATTGATATGTATCATTCTAGCTATAGAGAAATCAAAGATTTCAAAAAGAAAACTTGGATATAAAAACTGAGTAGCAGCAATAAGACCCATTACTAATTGAGCACCAAACAAAATAGCAGCAACTACGAAATAGTTGATAGCTAATTTTTGAGATTCAAATTTTAAATTATTTGCCATGAATCGCTCCTGTTACACCATCTGTTGACATTCTTGCAAAGTTTCTTGGGAAACCATTTGTATCAATTGATGACATATGTTTTAAAAATGCTACAAGACCCATTGCTTCTTTTTCAGTAATACCAAGATTTGGCATCATTCTTTGATGTGTTGGGAATTGAGACGGATTTTGTAAAAATTTAGACATAGCTTCTTCTTTCGTAGTAGAATTAGTCATACCTAAATATGCTCCATTTGGTCCCCATGCTGGATCTAACCAAGCTTTTGTTAAATCTGGAGCATAATATGCACCATTTCCAAGTAATGTATGACAATCCATACAGTTCTTTGCTTGTGAACCTAATTTTCCTAAATGAAGAAGCTCCGCAGCTTCTTGCTCAGACCAATCATCTCTTCCAAAGAATTTCTCTTTTTCACCAATAACTGGCACCTCATGACCTCTTCTTGTATCCATTTTATAAGTAATTTTATAATTAATTACTGTTGGAGCTGGTACTCTTTTTATAATACCATTTTTAAGATCAGCATCTGTTCCCATACTAATTTGACCCATAGAATCAAATGTTAACCAAATTAGTAAAATTGAAGCAAAACCAGTTACCCAAGCAGCTGATCTTCTCCAAAAAGGAATACTCGTCCATACTGAAACAACTTTTTTTGACACTTGTTCCTCCTAAAATTTTATTGTTCGTATCTTTGTGCAGACTTAACATTTAAGTAATAATAAAGATGCGGTAAAATTAAATAACACACCATAGTTACCATTAATGCTTTAAGGGTAAAACCATTACTTTGAATCTTGTCTGCGAAATAGTACATACAATATGTTTGCAAAGCCCAAAAAATATATGCAAAAGGCATGTATATTTTTTTTAATCTTTCCATTTTTACTAGCGTATAAATAGCTACGTAAAACAGTCCAAATAGTAAAACAAAAGATGAAGATAAAAATATAGGCAAGAAATCGTCAAGAGCAATTTCTGGTCTAATAATCAAGATTGGTTCCATTTTTTTCTCCTTTTTTTGAAATACCAGAACTATGGAAAAATTTTAGTCTAAACACAAGGAGAAAAAAATGATATATGTCAATATTAAAAAAGTAAGAATTTTATTTTATTTTACAAGAGTTTAATAATTTATCTAACTCATTTTTAAGTTCTTGTAATTTTTTTGTAGAACTAATTAGTTCTTCTTGAGTTTGAATAACTATATCTTCACTTTTATTAAGTTGTGCGGATATTTCTGCTGAGTTTGTTAGTTCATTAATAATAACATCAAATTCATCTGTAATTTCTTCAAGTTTTATTGAAGCATTTTTTGATTGTTCAACTGCATTTGCTGAATAAATCATTGCAGAATTTATTTTATCAATAAAGCAATTAATAGTATCCGTAGCTTCAACAATCTCTTTTTCTGCTTCAATTTGAATTGGTTCAAGTGGTTCATTTGTAGGATTTTGAACGATTTTTTTAGATAATTCAAAGAATTTTTTTACATTTTCTTCCATTGTTTTTAATTGATTAAAACTATACAACATTAAAAATAAAATTATTAATCCAAAAATATATTGAATAGTTTTTAAATAATCACTTTTTTCTTCCATATGTGCGGTATACATTGAAACTAAAATATCAACTTCATTTAGTAATATTGTATTAATTATATAAATGGAATCAATCGAATTTTTAAACTTTTGTTCAGTTGTATCATCTTTTGAATCAAGTATTTTTTTAAACTCATTTATAGATAAATAAAAATTATTCCACAAAATTTCAACTTTTGAAATTTGTTTTTCAATCATATCGGTTGGAGCTTTATAAATACCTAATTGATTATTTCCATATTTTAAAGAATTTAGATTATGCATAAATTCTATTGTTGCATCATCTAATTCATTATATGATTGCTTATTATTATGATATATATAAAAAATATTTTTAGATATTTTTTGTGTAAGCATTCTTTGTTTACCAGCTATATTTATAACTTGAGCATCTTTTTTATTTTTTTCATTTAAGTAAATTGTTGTGATGATTATACTTGTCATTAATATTATGAAAAATATTCCGATTAATTTTATTTTCGTGCTTATTGTATTTGGTTTCATATCCCAATTCCTCTAAAAATAGATACTAAGGCTTCATTATTTGTAATTTTTACAGTTCCTAAATCAACTTGAATAATTTCATTTCTTGATAATCTTTTTAAAACTCTTGATAAAGTTTCTGGTTGAATATGTAGCATAAATGATACTTCTTGTCTTTTTAGTCTATTGAACATTTCTAAATCTTGACTTAACATAAAAGCAACTTTTGCAGTTGCATCAAAAACCAATTCTCTATTTACAATACATTGTAATTGGTGAGTTTTATTTAGTAAAACTTCTAATAATTCCATTGTTAAAATATTTTTTGATAAAAAATATTCTTGAAATTTTTCGAAGTTAATAGATAATACAATTGAATCTTCAATAAATTCTGCATTAGAAAAACAATAAATCTCTTTATTATTAGTGGATGTAAGTTCACTAATCATTGAATTTTTATAAATATGATATAAAAATATTTCATTATTAAACTTATCAACCTTATAAATTTTGATAAGTCCTTCAACTAAAAAAAGCAAATTTTTATTTATATCACTTTCATAGTATAAAATTCTCAACTTTCGCACATAAAACCTAACTCTTTTTGAGTGAAAGCACTTATCACTGC
>CAZDFZ010000004.1:12372-20457 GCA_964504855.1 uncultured Aliarcobacter sp. | reverse complement strand
ATCATAAATTAAGTGGAACAACACTTGAAAATGGTGATTCATTAATGATTATGAATTTCCCAAAAGAAATTGCAAAAAATCAAGAAATTGAAGATATGTTTGCAATTATTGAAGAGGCGATTACCGCTATTAGAAGAGCAAAAGTTATTATTGATATGGGTAACTCAAAAATTGCAAAAGCGTATTTAAAAATCAATAAAAACATTGATAATGAAATGGCTAAACCATTTATTGAGAAACTTGCAAAAGTAGAAAGTATTGAGTTTGTAACAGCAAAAGTAGAAAACTCAATCACAGATGTAAGTGATAATTTAGAAGTTTATATTCCAACGGGTGAAATTGATATGACACCAATTATTTCTAAACTTACAAAACAACAAGAAAAATTAGAAAAAGAGATTGCAAAACTTTCTTCAATGCTAAACAATGAAAGATTTGTTGCAAATGCACCTGCAAATGTTTTAGAAGAGAACAAAGCAGGTTTAGCATCAGCTGAAGATAAATTAGCAAAGGTTGTAGCTGAGTTAAAATCTTTAAGTTAATAAAATTTTTTCTTATATACAAAAAGCCTCGTCAAGTTTTGACGGGGCTTTTTTATTGAATTAAATATTTTATTAAAATATGAAAATTTATTAATTGTATTATTTTATTTGTACTAATTTTTCTTTTTTTTATAAAAAATCTGTTACAATTACTGAAAAAAGGGGTTTTTATGAAGTTAGTAAAACAGATACTTTCGGTTATTATTTTTTTGAGCACATTTTTGCAAGCAGAGTCAAAAGATGAGCTTCTTTTCTATGTTGGAATTACAATGGTTAAACCTGTTAATGAACTTGCTAAAAATTTCGAAAAAACTCACAATTGCACAATAAAAATTTTACAAGGTGGAAGTCAAGATTTATACGATAGTATAAAATCAAGTCAAGTTGGAGATTTATATCTTCCAGGTTCTACATCTTATAGAGATAAATATATAAAAGATGGTTTATTACTAGATGGAAAATTTGTTGGATTTAATAAATTAGCATTAGTTGTAAAAAAAGGTAATCCTAAAAATATAAAACCTTCTTTAGATGAATTATTAAATGAAAAATATAAAGTAATTATTGGTAATGAACAAAGTGGAAGTGTTGGAGAAGCTAGTAAAAAGCTTTTAATAAAGAATGAAATGTATGAAAAAGTAATTTCAAATGCTATTTCTTTAGTTCCTGATTCAAGAAATTTGATTAATTCTTTAAAAAATAATGATGCTGATTTAGTTTTAAATTGGTATGCAACAACATTTTGGGATGATAATAAAGAGTTTGTTGAAGCTTTACCATTAGATGACAAATATTCAGATAAAGCAAAACTTGTATTTAATCTTTTAAGTACATCAAAAAATAAAGATTTATCTAAACAATTTATGGATTATGCTTCATCTGCTGAAGGTAAAGAAATATTTAAAAAGTATGGATTTCTTAATGACGAAGATATGAAAAACTTTGATAAGGTAGTATTTTAGATGATAAAAAATAATGCAATTTTTAAGGCATTAGTTGCTTTATTGATTGCTTTTACACTAGGATATTTTGGTATTGTTATTATTCATAATATATTTACAAATATAATGAATAATTTAGATAGTAGTGTAAAAAATGAGTACTCTAGATATAAAATTGGAGAGTATGTACTTAAAGAAATTAGTCTAATAGAAGCAGATTTTTACAAAATGGGAATTGCTTCAAAACTAAAAGCTCTAGAACCTATCCAAACTGAGATTAAAGAAGAAATACAAAATATTCTTAATGCAATTGAAGTTTTAGAAAAAGGTGGAGTTTTAAGAACTCAAATTAAATTAAACCTTATTGAAACAAGTTCAACTATAGATGAGACATATTTTAAAGTTGATGATGATAAAAAATATGTTTTTGAAGCTATAGACTTAATTCCAAAATTAGAGGAATTAAAATTAAAAACTGTGGAAATGGAAGATATAGTTAGGCTAAAGCTTTCTATTTTAGAATCTTCTGATGAAAAATATATTAAAGATAATATATTTAAAGTAGAATTGTATTTTAAACAAATTCCTGCATTATTTATTAGAATGAAAGAAAATAGTAGTCGATTATTGTATGACAGTAAAAGAAATATTAGTACTTTAGAAAAAAATATACAAAAAGAAAAAGAGTATTATAAAAATCTTGAAAATATTTTTACATATATAGTAATATTAATTATTATTTTACTAGGAGCTTTTGTTATTAAACAAATTCTTAAAAAAAATAAAGAACTCGAAGAAATTACTAAAAAAGCAAAAATATCAGAAGAAGAAGCATTACATGCAAATGAAACTAAATCAATATTTTTAGCAAATATGAGCCATGAAATAAGAACTCCTTTAAATGCAATTATTGGTTTTTCTGATATTTTATCAAATACAGATATGGAAGCTGCAGAAAAAGAAAAAGCTGAAATCATATCTAAAAGTGCAAAGGCTTTATTAAATATAATTAACGATATTCTTGATATTTCAAAAATAGAAAGTGGAAAATACGAAATTTCTAAAACTAATTTTGATCTAAAAGAGATGTTAGAACAAATAGTTCAACTTTATGCAGTAAATACAAAACAAAAGAATATTAGATTTTTATATACATTAGATGAAAGTATTCCTAATTTTGTATTTAGTGATGAAACTAAAATTAAACAAGTACTTTCAAATATATTAAGTAATGCTATTAAATTTACTCCTGAAAATGGAAAAGTTTTATTTAATGTGAAACTTGAAAAATTAGAAAATAATGTAGCAACAGTTAGATTTTTGGTTAAAGATGAAGGAATTGGAATATCTGATGAAAATCAAAGAACTATATTTGAGCCATTTTCTCAAGCAGATGGTTCCATATCAAGAAAATATGGAGGAACAGGACTAGGACTTGCTATTAGTTTAAGTATAGTTAAAATGTTAGGTTCTGAAATTAAACTTATTAGTAGAGAAAAAGAAGGAAGTTTATTCTATTTTGATTTAGATTTAGTTGTTCAAGATATGATGAATATAGATAGTAGTAAGTTAAAATATGATTTTGCTATTTGTAATATTATAGAAGATCCAGAAGATATTAGAAATCATTTGATTAATACTGTTAAATACTTTGGAAGAATTCATCAAGGTGATGAAGATATAGAAAGTTGTGAGAAAATAGATTTGATATTCTGTTTTGGAGATCCAGAGTTTTATGAAAAATTAAAAAGAAGAAAAAATCGTTTCCAATGTCCAGTTGTTTATGTTGGTAATATGGAAAAAATTAATAATAACAATATTATGAAGCCATTAGTTAATCACTTCTTAGATGTTCCTATCTTTGGGTCAAAAGTATTTAATATTATTGCTGAATCAAAATTAACTGAAAAACATATTGAAAAAATTGAAAATAAAATAGTTCATAGAGATACTTTTAGTGCAAAAGTATTAGTAGCGGAAGATAATCCAAATAATCAGCTTTTAATAAAAATTATTTTACAAAAACTAGGTCTTGACGTAACAATAGTTGAAAATGGTCAATTAGCGGTAGAAAGTTATGAAAAAGAAGAGTTTGATTTGATATTCTTAGATATAAATATGCCAGTTATGGATGGAATAACCGCTTTAAAACTTATTCGAGAAATAGAAGAAAAAACAGGTAAACATGTTCCAATTATTGCATTAACAGCTAATTCAATAAATGGTGATAGAGAAAGATATCTTGATGAAGGAATGGATAATTATCTTAGTAAGCCATTTGATAAAGAGAAACTAGTATCTCTTTTAGAAGAGTATTTAAATTAATACTATTTTTTTGATGATTTAATAATAAATTCCATCAAAATAAATAGTATTAAAAAAGAGACTATAAATATTATGCTTGCATAAATTGTAATATTTTTTGTTTCTTCATAAAGCTTTTTATAAATAATAGAAGAATCTGCACTTACGTAAACTTTTGCTTTTGTTTTCCAATCAGAACTTATTTGAGTTGATTTCTCTTCAAAATTAAGAGGGATCATTTTTACAAACCATTCAGGAACATTATCAAATTTTACCTCTTTAGTTACTTTTGCAATAACTTTATTCATATTTATATTTGAAGTTGCGTTGATTTTCTTATCAGTTACATCATTTGCAATAAATGAAAATAATACGTTGTCATAGTTTTTGTATTGATAATTTGGAGTAAAAACATAGATATTCTCCATTTCTACTTCAGGTTTTTCATAGTGGGCAAAACTTTCACCATTTAAACTCTCTTCAATAGCATTTAATTCAAATTCCATTCCAGAAAGAGAACTAAATAGCTCAACACTTCCAATATCATCATTTACTGTTAAATTAGTAATTTGCCATTTCCCTTTTGGTAAATCTTTAGAGTTTTTGATTAAATCACTATCTTTTATAAAAAAAGAAGAGTCTTCTACTCTAATTTCTTTACAAAAATCTTGATTTATATATTTGGCTAAAATAGATTTTATTTCAGGTTCATATTTGTCTTTAATTAAAGGTTTTAGATTCATTTCTAAAACAGCAACACTGTTCTGAACTTGTATTGCTGTTTCATTTTCTAATAGTACTTTATTCTTTTCAATATCAACTACAAGATAACCTGCAAAAACGATAATAAACACTATTACTAAGGTTATATATAATTGTTTAGAAAATGACATTTGTACCTCTTTTATTTTAAAAGATTTTTTACTTCATCTGCTGAAATTTTATCGCTATCATATTTAATAGCAATTATATTTTCAGTATTGTTTATATACCACTCTTCAATAGCTTCATTTGTTAGTTTTGAAGAATTTTGTAAATGGTATTCATCAAGATTTAAATAAACAAATTTCTTCTTAGCAGGATTTGGCATTGTAACTATTAAAATAGCCCACAAAATACAAACTCCAGCAATTACAACTACTAAATTTTCCATTGAAGCACTTTGATAAAATGCACCACCAAGAAGTCCACCTAAGAACGTTCCAACATAACCAGCTGATGTGAATATTCCTAAAACTAAACCTCTTTGATGAACTTTTGCAAATTTTGAAGCAAGTGATTGCATAATTGGTTCGTGCATATTAAATCCAATAAAGAAAATAACAACACCAATAACAAATACAGTTGCATTTGAACTAAATCCAATGATTAAATATGAAACAGCAAAAAGAATAATTCCTACAATTAAAATCTCTTTAAATTTTCCCTTTTTTTCAGCAATAACAGCAGCAGGTCCCATCGCAACAATTCCAAAAATCATAGCTGGAAGATAAACTTTCCATAACTCTGACATTTGCCAATCAAAGTGTTTAATTAATGTCATAGGAATAATCATAAATGCAAAAGTCATTAAACCTTTTTGTAAAAAGTTTGTGATGTTCATTTTGATTAGATTTGAATTTCCTAAAATCTCACCTAATTTTGCTTTTTCTTTATAAGTATGAGTTATATGAGGTGGATTTGGAACAAATTTTAACAACACAAAAATTGAAGCAAGTGCTAAAAAAAGTGTAATATAAAATAAAGATTGAACACCAAACAAAGCTCCAATTGTAGGACCTGCAATCATAGAAATTGCAAAAGCAAAAGCAATAGAAGAACCCATAATAGCCATTGCTTTTGGTCTTTGCTCTTCTTTTACTAAATCACTTATCATAGCAGTTACAACTGCTCCAATAGACCCTGCACCTTGTAAAAGTCTTCCAAATATTAAAGAATAAATATCTGTAGAAACAGCACAAATTATAGAACCAATTGCAAAAAGCAATAATCCCATAATAATAGTACCTTTTCTTCCTAATTTATCACTAATTACTCCAAATGGAATCTGAAATAACATCTGAGTTAGCGCATAACCACCAATTACAATCCCAACTAAAGTTGACGTTGCTCCTTCTAAATTTATAGCATATACTGATATTACTGGTAAAACTAGAAATAGACCGAAAAATCTCAGCGCTATAATGGCACTAAGAGGTAAAACTGATTTAATCATATATAATCCTAAACATAATATAATTTTGAAGGATTATAGTTAATAATAGTTAATAATAGGTTGAAAAGGATATAAGTGAAGATAGTATTAGCCTCAGCAAATAAAGGAAAAATAGCAGAGTTTCAAAAATTAATGCCAAACGATGAAGTAATAGCGTTTAGTGAAATTTTAGGAAAAATAGAAATTGATGAAGACCAAGATAGTTTCAAAGGAAATGCAGTTAAAAAAGCTAGAACAATTTATGATTTATTAGTACAAAAAGGTCTAAAAGATATTATTGTAATTTCTGATGATTCAGGAATAACAGTTCCAGCACTAAATAATGAACCAGGAATTTATAGTGCAAGATATGCTGGTTTAAATGCTACAGATAAAGATAACAATACTAAATTAATAGAAAATTTAAATGCAATAGGTCTTGAAATTACACCAGCATTTTATACAGCTTGTATTGCAATAATTTATAATAATGAAACTTATACAGTTCATGGTTGGATGCATGGAGATGTTTTAAATAAAGAATTAGGTGAGGGTGGTTTTGGATATGATCCTATGTTTATTCCCCATGGATTTGATAAAACTTTAGGAGAATTAGCTCCTGAAATAAAAAAAGAGTTTTCACACAGAAGTAAAGCTTTAGCTCTTGCAATGAAAGTTTTAGAGGTTATTCTTTAATGACTTTTTCATAGAGTGAAATGTCATATTCTTTTGCTTTTACAAAAATTTCAATAGTAAAAATAGAGTTATTTTTCTCTATTTTTGCATAAATATTAAATAAATCATCTTTTATTTCAAAACTGTTTATTCCATTTAAATCCATACTTTTTAGATAATCTTTTAAAAAATTTTTGTGATTTTTTGCTTGTATATATAAATATTGATTTGTTAAATTCTCATTTCTAAGTGATTTTGTTTGTAATATTGAAACTGCCAAAAAAGAGAATATAGTTATTAAAATAATTGTAATTAAAAGGGTATAAGATTTTTTCACAGTTCAAATTCCCATTTTTGAATAATTTTATTATCTAAATTTATAAAAATAACAACTTTATTTTCTATTTTTACTAAGTTAAATTCTTTTATATTTTCTAAAAGTAGATTATTTTGAAAATATAAATTTTCATTTGAGATATTAAACTCATCAATTTGAGCAAGATGTTTTTCAATAAATATTTTTGTGGATAATAAATCAATTTTTTGAATTTCAATTTTTTGATTGGTTCTATTTTCTAAAAATACCTCTTTTGCAAAAAGTGTTGAATAAATTATTACAACAGAAGATATTATGAGAGTTAATATTATTTCAAGAAGAGAAAAACTATTTTTCATATTTAAAAATTTTTATACTATCGTTTTGAAATAAATATTCTTCAACGATTATATTTTCGATGGTTTGATTATTTTTTATAGTTACTAAATTTTGATTTGTTTTTGAAAATTTTGAGTAGTTTTTTGTATCAAATCTATTTTCTAAATCATTCAATAACATAAAATTTTCATGATTTGATTCATCGTGATAAGAGGAGTATAAAAATCCACTTACCACAATAGATAAAAAAGTAATACTTATTAGAGTTTCAAGTAAAGTAAAACTATTTTTTACCAAGTTCGTTAGCTTTTTTATGAGCTGCTTCTATTGCATTTATCATTGCATTTCTAACACCTGCTTTTTCAAGCTCCGCATAACCAGCAGCTGTTGTTCCTCCTGGACTCATAACAGAATCTTTGATTATTGCAGGATGAGAATGTTTTAAAAGTGAAGCAGTACCACTAAATAATCCTTGAACTAATTGAGTACTTAAATGTCTATCAAGTCCTTCTTTTACAGCACCATCTGTTAAAGCTTCTGCAATTAAAGCTAAAAAGGCAGGTCCACTTCCAGCAACTGCTGTTGCAATATCAAGATGATCTTCTGTATTAACCCAAATTACTTGACCGATACTTGAAAAAATTTCTGTTGCAATCCCTTTTGCTTCATGATCACCTGTGATTGTAGTCATAGAATTTTGTACAGAGGCTGCAATATTTGGCATAGTTCTTATATAGTGTTTTGCTTTTATATGTTTTCTTAACACTTCAAGTT
>CAZDFZ010000004.1:0-12362 GCA_964504855.1 uncultured Aliarcobacter sp. | reverse complement strand
ATTACCAAATCACCACAATTTAAAGAATATGTTTTAGACGGTAAATTTATCGATATAGCTGAAATTACCTTTTGTGCTAAACATGGTCAATGGCCACTAATTTTTGCTAGTTTTATAATATTACTTATATGTTTTCTTAAAAATTCAAGTTTTGTTCCAGCTAAAATTGATAATAATACTTCCGCATTTCCAACAAGTCTAGCTGAAACACTTTCCAGTGCATAAGGTTTTACACAGAATATTACATTTTTCCCTGTGATATTTTCATTTTCATCTAATTCTTTTATAGTAACTGATGGAATTCTTTCTTGAATAATTTTTAATTTATCAATATCTCTTCCAATAATCTCAACTTCATGATTCTTTACTAAGCCTCTTGCTAAAGATTGAGCCATAATACCATTACCAATTAATGTAAGTTTCATTTATTACCTTTTTTTAATAGTTTTGCTAAATTATAGCAGATAATTCCTAAGCTATGATTGGATAGAATAACACTTTTATGAGAAAGGATATCTAAAAAATGAATAAAAGCTTTAAATTAAAAAATTTATTATTGATAGCTTGTGCTGCCTTTGTTTTTACAGCTTGTTCTAGTAAAGATGAAGAAGAGTATGATAAACCTGCAATTTATTGGTACAACAAAATGTTAACTCAGATTGCATCAGGGGATTTAGATAAAGCAGATGATACTTATACTTCACTTGAAAGTGAGCATAGAAATACGCCTTATGTTCCAACTGCAATGTTAATTTTAGTTAATGCTCATATAGATGATGAAGAATATGCTCTAGCAAATTTTTATTTAGATGAATATATTAAAAGATTTGGTGTAAGTAAAGATATTGATTACGCTAGATACTTAAAAATAAAAGCAAACTTTTTAGGATTCAAATATCAATTTAGAGATCAACAATTAATCGAAGATACATTAGCTCAAATTGAAGAGTTTAAAGCAAAATATAAAAATTCACCGTATATGCCTTTAGTTGATACAATCAATTCAAGAATGTTTATGGCAAAAGCTTCAATGGATAAAGAAATTGCTGATCTTTATACAAGAAGAGATAAAGAGTTAGGAACAGCTTTTTATACTGAAAAAGTAAAAAAATCTTGGGTTAATCCAGAAGAAATCCAACCTGCAAAAGTACCTTGGTATCGAGCAATTTTTGAATAAATATAAATAATTTTTTGGAGTTAAATTAGATGGAATTAGAAAATTATGATAATTTTCCACAAACTATACCTTTAATAATTGAAGATGATATATTCTTATATCCTTTTATGATTGCTCCTTTATTTTTAAGCAATGAGCAAAACATAAAAGCAGTAGAGTATGCAATAGATCATAATAAACTTGTAATGGTTACTGTTTCTAAACACGGTAAAGAAGGAAAAAGAGAAGTAGATTCTTTTTATGATGTGGGTGTTGTTGGAAATATTATGAGAAAAGTATCTTTACCTGATGGTAAAATAAAAGTACTTTTTCAAGGTTTAGTAAAAGGTCATATAAATGAATTTACTAAAGAAAATGAGTTATTTGCAAATGTTGATATATTAAAAACAGAAGAAACAAATGAAGAGAGTATAAAATCAGTAATTGAAGTTTTAATAGATAATGTTAAAAAATTATCAAGATTAAATACAAAATTTCCGGCTGACTTAATAAAAACAATTGAAGAAAATGATGATGCAACAAGAATAGCTGATTTAATTTCATCTGTTTTAAAAGTTAAAAAAGATGAAGCTTACAAACTGTTTTCTCAAACAAATATAGAACAAAGACTATTTGATATTATTGAAGTAATTAAAAAAGAGATAGAATCATTTAAAATTCAAAAAGAAATCACTCAAAAAGTAAATTCTAAAATAGAAAAAACTCATAAAGATTACTTCCTAAAAGAGCAAATCAAAGCTATTCAAAAAGAATTAGGCGGAGATAATCAAAAAGAAGCAGAAGTTAAATCTTACAAGAAAAAATTAAAAGCTAAAAAAGAGTTTATGCCTAAAGAGGGTTATAAAGAGACTAAGAAACAAATTGAAAAATTAGGAAGAATGAATCCAGATTCTCCTGATGCATCACTTCTTCAAACTTATGTTGAGCAAGTTTTAGATATTCCTTTTGGTGAATATGCAAATGAAAAAATATCGGTAAAAAATGTTGAAGAGCAATTAAATAAAGACCATTATTCACTGATTAAACCTAAAGAAAGAATATCTGAATATTTTGCTGTAAAACAATTACTTGAGCAAAGAAATATTGAAGATTTAAAATCTAAAGGTACAGTTTTATGTTTTGTAGGACCTCCAGGTGTTGGTAAAACTTCACTTGCTAACTCTATAGCAAAAGCATTACAAAGACCACTAATAAGAATCGCTCTTGGTGGAATGGAAGATGTAAATGAGTTAAGAGGACACAGAAGAACTTATGTTGGGGCAATGCCAGGACGACTTGTAAAAGGTCTAATTGATGCAAAAAAAATGAATCCAGTAATGGTTTTAGATGAAATCGATAAACTTGGAAGTAATAATAGAGGTGATCCAACGGCTGTTATGCTTGAAATTCTTGACCCTGAGCAAAATAATGAGTTTAGGGATTTATATTTGAATTTCCCACTTGATTTGTCTCAAGTTATTTTCGTATCAACTGCAAATGATGCAAGAAGAATTCCTGCACCACTTAGAGATAGAATGGAGTTTATTGAAATATCTTCATATACTCCAAATGAAAAATATCATATTGCAAAAGATTATTTAATTCCACAAGAGTTAGAAAAACACGGTCTTAAAAAATCTGAAGTAAGTTTAAATAAAGCAACTGTTGAAATGATAATAGGAAAATATACACGAGAAGCAGGTGTTAGAAATTTAAGAAGAGTTTTCTCTAAATTATTTAGAAAAGTTGTAAAACAGATTTTAAATGATGAAACTCTTGAAAAAGTAACTATTGGAACAAAAGATTTAAAAGCATATTTAGATAATCCAATATTTGAAATAGACCCAGCTGATAAGAAAAATTCTATTGGAATTGCAAATGGACTTGCTTGGACTTCTGTTGGTGGTGATGTTCTCAAATCTGAAGCTATTAAACTAAAAGGAAAAGGAACACTGTCTGTTACTGGAAATTTAGGTGATGTTATGAAGGAATCTTCAAGAATCTCTTATTCAGTTGTAAAAGTTTTAATAGATAATGGAGTTTTAAAAATTGATGATAAAATCATTCCAAAAACTCCTCAAGAAGAGACTGATAAAACGAAAATTGATCCTAGTGAAGTTTATAAAAGATATGATATTCACTTACATATCCCTGAAGGTGCAACACCAAAAGATGGACCAAGTGCAGGTATAACAATGGCTTTAACTATGGCTTCTGTTTTATCTGAGCGACCAATTAAATCTGATATTGCAATGACTGGAGAACTTACACTTTCAGGAAAAGTTTTACCAATTGGTGGATTAAAAGAGAAATTAATAGCAGCACATAAAGCAAAAATGAAAAAAGCTTTAATTCCTAGAAAAAATTATGAGAGAGATTTGGATGAAATTCCTCAAGAAGTTAAAGATACAATGGAAATAATTGCTGTTGATGTAATAGAAGATGTTTTAAAAGAGGCATTAGTTTAACTATTTTTTATGAAGCTAGATTTTTTCTAGCTTCAACTCCATGATTACTTAAAAGGTATCAACTCCATGACAAAAAAATTTACTAAAAAAGATTTCACTGCTACAAATATTTTAATTATTATCACTGTTTTATCGTATATTGTACAAATAAATATTCCAAAAGGTGGATTATTATTTGGATTAAATTTATATTTTTTAATTTATGATTTTTGGTGGCAACCACTCACGACAATATTTGCCCATGGTGGAATTGGTCATTTGGGAATGAATATGTTTGTTCTTTGGCAATTTGGAAATCTAATAGAGAGATTTAAAGGTTCAAAAGAGTTAGTAGCTTTATATTTAATAAGTGGATTATTAACTTCTCTTTTATCTTTTGCTTATGTTTTTTATTTGGATAATAATGTAAATCTAGTAGGAGCATCAGGTGCTATTTGTGCCTTACTTGGATATGTGGCATATTATGATAAATCACAACGGAATGGAATAATAACTTGGGTTTTGTTGATTTCAGTAGCGCCATTACTCATAGGGCTTCCAATAGCTTGGTATGCACATTTTATTGGTTTAGTAGTTGGATTTTTATATGCAATTATTAGAAAGTAATAATGCAAGAGATACATATACAATGTCCATATTGTTTACAAGCAATTTCAATAGTTTTGGATGAGGAACTTTTTGGACATCAAACAGTTATTGATAATTGTAAAAAGTGTGAAAAAGAGATAGAAGTTTCATATATAGTTGAAAATAAAAAAATAAAAACTTACTCATATAATAGTATTGAAATAGAGGAATTTTAATGGAAGTAAAATCAATTTTATTTGTATGTCTTGGGAATATTTGTCGTTCACCAATAGCTGAAGGTGTAGCAAAAGCTTATATAAAAGAAAAAAATCTTGATTTGATAATCGATAGTGCTGGAACTGGTCATTGGCATATAGGTGAAGCTCCTTGTGAAAACTCAATAAAAGTTGCAAAGTTAAATGGGATTGATATTTCAAAACAAAAAGCAAGACAAGTAAAAAAAGATGATTTCAAAAAATTTGATTTAATAATTGGACTTGATAATAGCAATTTGCAAAATCTAAAAAATATTGGTTGTAAAAATCCACAAAAATTAGGAAATTTTGGTTGCAATGGAGAAGATGTTCCCGATCCATATTTTTTTGATGGCTTTGATGGTTTTCATAATGTTTTTAATATGATAGATATTTGTGTTAAAAATTTGATTGATGAATTAAATAAATAGTAAAAATAAAACAAGATAATTTTTATCCTCTTTTATGTTCTCTTTTGGTAAGCTTCTTGTATATATATAAACAAATATTTATTAAAAGAGAAAAATTATGAAATTAAACGAACTAAAACTTGAAGTTGATTATTTCAAGTTTGATGAAAAGTATTATCACAAAGTAAGTCCAACACCTTTAAAAAATCCAAAACTTGTATCATTTAATCCCATTGCTTGTGAGCTTATAAATCTAGATGTTCAAGAGTGCAAAAACCAAGAATTTGTAGATTTTATAAATGGGAGTAATATTTTAAATGGTTCAATTCCTTATGCAATGAGCTATGCTGGGCATCAATTTGGTTATTTCGTACCACAACTTGGAGATGGACGAGCTATAAATCTTGGAAGTGTAAATAATTGGCATTTGCAAACAAAAGGTTCAGGACTTACAAGATATTCACGACAAGGTGATGGAAGAGCAGTTTTGCGTTCAAGCATTAGAGAATATATCATGAGTGAAGCAATGCACTTTTTAGGAATTCCAACAACCAGAGCTTTAGGAATTATTGATTCTGATAGTTTTGCTCACAGAGGTTGGGAACAAGAATCTTGTGCGATAGTATTACGAATGTCACCATCATGGATTCGAATTGGAACTTTTGAGTTTTTTGCAAGAAATAATGATAAAGAAACTATGGAAAAGTTGGCCAATTATGTGATAAAGCAGTCATATCCACACTTAGAAAATGAAGAGAACAAATATGAAAAAATGTTTTATTCTTTGGTTGATAAAACTGCTGAGTTATTGGCTTTATGGCAAGTTTATGGTTTTATGCATGGAGTTATGAATACTGATAATTTCTCAATTGCAGGACTTACTATTGATTATGGTCCTTATGCTTTTATGGATTATTTTGAAAAAGGAGCTATTTGTAATCACACAGATGAAGAGGGAAGATATGCTTACAATAATCAGCCATATATTGCAAGATGGAATTTGTTTGCACTAATTCCCACATTAAAACTTATTTGTGATGAAGTAAAACTTGAAGCTTATATGAAAACTTTTTTACCACAACATCAAAAAGTATATTTAGATTTGATGAGCAAAAGAATAGGATTAAATGCTTCAAAAAGTGCAAATGCAAATCTGCATCTAATTTTAGAGCTACTTGGAAGTTTAGAAGCTTCAAAAATGGATTATAATGTTTTCTTTTATAGACTTACTCATCTTAAATCATTTGATGATTTGAGTTCTATTTTAGACATTGCAGTGTTTCAAGAGCCACTTAAAAAATGGTTTGAGTCATATAAAAAAGTTTGTATAGAGCAAGATTCTACTTTTGAGAGTAGATATGATGTTATGAAAAAAATTAATCCAAAATATATAATCAAAAACTATATGCTTCAAGAGGCAATAGAAAAAGCTCATGAAGGTGATTATAGCTTAGTTAATGATTTACTAAAAATTGCTCAAAGTCCTTTTGATGAACATAAGGATTTTGAAAGATATGCAAATCCTACACCTATGAAGTTTGCAAATATAAGACTTTCTTGCTCTTCATAAAACATGAGTTAATTTAAGTGCCAAATCATTATAATCCAGCCTCAATAAATAATAGGATGACAAATGATAAATAAAAAATATGAAAGAGTAGTATTTGCCTTTTTTATGGCACTTTTTATGAGCTTTATTATGAGTTTCATAATTAGTTATATAAATTTAGGATTTATAGATGGTTTTTTACCTATGTGGCTAAGAGCTTGGGGATTGGCTTTTTCTTGCGCTTTTCCAATAATTTTTGTGGTAGCACCAATCGTACATAAAATTGTAAGAAAATTAATTAAGTAATAAAATGCAAAATAAATCATTTGAAATAAAATTAGGATTTCTTACTATTTTAGCATTAGTTAGTCTTAGTACAAATCCTGTTTTATGTCGAATGGCAATGATATCTTCTCAAACAGATCCTGTTAGTTTTACAATATTAAGAATTTTATCTGGAGCAATTTTTCTTCAATTTTTAAGCTATTTAAAGCATAAAAATGTAGCTTTAAATCCTAAAACAAATTGGTTAAGTGCTTTTATGCTTTTTTTATATGCAATTACTTTTTCTTATTCTTATGTGGATATGCCAGCAGGAATTGGAACTTTGATACTTTTTGCCGTTGTGCAATTAAGTATGATTTTAATGGCTTTATTTTATAAAGAAGAATTAACACTAAATAAGATTTTTGGAATGATTTTGGCATTTTGTGGTTTAGTTTATTTACTTTATCCAAAAGAAAATTTCTCTTTATCTTTTTATCACTCTTTTTTGATGATTATTTCAGGAATCGCTTGGGCTTTTTATACAATTTTAGGAAAAAAATCTAAAGATGCTTTTTCAAATACAAAAGATAATTTTTTTAAAGCTTCTATTTTTACAATTATTTTTGCTTTAATATTTGTTCAAAATATCACATTTGATTCATATACTCTATTTTTGGCAATTTTTTCAGGAGTTGTTACATCAGCTTTGGGTTATATTATTTGGTATGCAGTATTGCCTAAAATGCAAATATTAACAGCAAGTATTTTACAACTTCTTGCTCCAGTTATAGCTATAATTTTAAGTATTATTTTTTTAAAGGAAAGCTTGAATTTTGAGCTTTTGATTTCTAGTTTTGTGATTTTATTTGGGATATTTATTGCGTTGTTTAAAAGGAAAAGAGGATAAAAGATTCATACCAATTTGGTATGAATCTTTTAATAAAACTTAGTGTTTTACTTTTAATTTATTTTTATTAATAGCTTCCATTAATTTCATAATGTTCTCTATTTTTTCTTCTTCGTGTTTTATATTTTCTTCACTATGAAGTGCAAATTCTTCCATTTTTTTATCTAAGTAATTTGTAGTAAATATACCATCGATAAAATCTTGATCTCTTACGATTTCTCTATGTAATGGAATATTTGTTGGGAAACCTTCAATATAGAACTCATCTAAAGCTCTTTTTGCTTTTTTAACAGCACCTTTCCAATCTAATGACCAAACAATTAACTTTCCAATCATTGAATCGTAATTTGCTGGAACTTTATATCCTGTATAAACACTTGTATCAAGTCTTACACCTGGACCACCTGGAGTTAAATATTTACTTACAGTTCCAGTTCCTGGCATAAAGTTCTTTTGTGGATTTTCTGCATTGATTCTGAACTCAATAGCATATCCTCTAAATTGAATCTCTTCTTGTAAGAATTGAAGTCTATCACCCTCAGCGATTTCAATCATTCTTTGGATAATATCCACACCCGTAATTGTTTCAGTTACTGGGTGCTCAACTTGTACCCTTGTATTCATTTCGATGAAGAAAATATTGTCATTTTGGTCAACTAAGAATTCAACTGTTCCAACACTTTCGTATCCAAGTTTGAACATAGCTTTTGTAGCAATTCTATAAAGTTCTTTTCTAGTTTCATTGTTTAATCTTGGACTTGGAGCTATTTCGATAACTTTTTGGTGTCTTCTTTGGATTGAACAATCTCTTTCTCCTAAGTGAAGAACATTTCCATATTTATCAGCGATAACTTGGATTTCGATATGTCTTGGATTTTCAACATATTTTTCGATGAAAACTTCACCTCTTCCGAAGTATTTCATTGATTCATTTGTAGCACTTTCGAACATTTCTCTGAAATCTTTCTCTTGTTTTACAATTCTCATACCTCTTCCACCACCACCGAATGCAGCTTTGATGATTACAGGGAATCCGATTTCTCTAGCGATTTGCTCACCTTCATTAATATTAACGATAGGCTCATCAGTTCCTTCTAATACTGGAACTCCAACTTTTTTCATAGCAACTTTAGAAGCCATTTTATCACCGAATAATTCGATATGATCTGGTTTTGGTCCAATGAAAATAATTCCATTCGCTTCACATGCTCTAGCAAAATCAGCATTTTCACTTAAGAATCCATAACCTGGGTGAATTGCATCACAACCAGCTTTTTTTGCAATAGAAATAATATTGTCATATTCAAGATAAGCTTTGATAACATCTCCCATAATTGGATAACATTCGTCAGCTTTTCTTACCCAAATACCCTCAACGTCAACTTCTGAGAATATAGCAACGCTTGCGATTTCAAGTTCTTTACAAGCTCTAATAATTCTAAGAGCTATTTCCCCTCTGTTTGCAATAAGTACTTTTTTAATTTTTGTCATTTATCTCTACCTTTTTAAAAATTATATGGAATTGTATGTTTTTTTGAAAAATAATTCTTCTTATTTATTGCTAAAATAATATTCCAATATTGCTAATTGATCAATTATTTATAAGATGAAATATAGATAAATATTAAAATGGCATAGCTGCGCCACTTGCTCCCATTATTTCCCTTGCATCTTCGCTCATCATTGATGGATCCCATGGGGGATTAAATACAAGTTTTACAAAGGCTTCATCTACTTCATCAACTGCTAAAGTTACGTATTTTACTTGCTCTAACAAACTATCTGCAACTGGGCAGGTTGGGCTTGTTAGGGTCATTGTAATAGTACAATATAAATAGTTATTATTTTCATCAAATTCTATAGTATAAATTAATCCTAAATCAAAAATATTTGCTGGTATTTCTGGGTCATATACTTTTTTTAAATGTTCTATTACTTTGTTTTCAATCTGTTTTAAATCGTATTTTTCACTCATTTTATATCCTTAAACGTTTAGGGCATACTCTTTTATTTTTTTCATCATTCCAATAACCCCACTTTGTCTATTCGGAGTGATAACTTCACTTAGTTTTAGTTCATGTACTATATCCATATCCACATTTTTTAACTCTTCTATTGTTGAATCACAAAAGATTTCAAGTATCATATAAACCAAACCTTTTACTATAATTGCATCACTTGTACCATGAAAATACATTTTCCCATCTTTTATTTCGTGAGTTAGCCAAACTTGAGAAGTACAACCGTGAACTATATTTTCTGGAATTTTAGAAGCTTCATCAAACTCTGGAAGTTTTTTCCCTAAATCTATGATGTATTCGTATTTTGATAACTCATCATCAAAAAAATCTAAATCTTCTTTTATTTTTTCTACTCTTTTTTCAATAATATTCAATTTTAATCCTTTAACATTCGTAAAGTTCTTTGTAAAGACTCAATCAATTTATCCACATCCACATAGTCATTATAAAATGCAGTTGAAACCCTAATAGTTCCTTTTATTCCTAATTTTTTCATAATAGGTTGAGCGCAATGGTGTCCAACTCTCACAGCTACTCCCATCTTATCAAGAAGTATTCCAATATCATCGTGAATTATACCTTTGAAGTTAAAACTTCTACTTCCTATACTATCACTTATATCATTATAAAAAATGATATTTGGAAGTTTTGCTAATTGTTCATCAAGATATTTATATACATGATTTTCAGAGCTTTGAATATTCTCATAATGGACATGATTTATATATTGTAATGCTTTTCCAAATCCAATAATTCCAGCAATATTTTGAGTTCCTGCTTCAAATTTATATGGAGAATCAAGTAATGTTGAACCTGAATAATCCACTTCGTGAATCGTTGCACCACCTGTTTGATAAGGTTTAATATCTTTTAAATATTTTTCTTTTATATAAATGGCTCCCACACCTGTTGGTGCGAAGGTTTTATGTCCTGAAATTGCAAAAAAATCCACATCAAGTTCTTGAACATCTATTTTTAAATGAGCTAAACTTTGTGCTCCATCAACCATCACAACAGCACCATATTCATGGGCTAATTTAGCGATAGTTTTTATATCATGTATTTTCCCAAAAGCATTTGAGACATGGGTAATACTCACAAATGAGTTTGGATTTGCTTTTAATATTTCTTCAAAATGAAAAAGATCAAAATCAAGATTATTCCCACAATTTACCACTTCAAGACCAGCACCTAAAGTTCGTCCTTGCATATGCCAAGGAACAATATTTGAGTGGTGTTCTAAACTTGAGATTATTACTGTTTTAAACTCTTTGGCAAAAGATGAGGCTATAAAATTTAAAGACTCACTTACACCTTTTGTGAAAATAATCTCTTCATTTTTTGAAGCATTTATAAACTCTTTTAAAATAGTTCTTGTCTTTTCAAACTCTTGAGTGGCTTTATTTGCATGACCAAAACTGCTTCTGTGAGTATTTGCACAATATGTTTCATAGTATTCGACTTGCGAATCAATCACAACTTTTGGTTTTTGCGTTGTTGCTCCATTGTCTAAATATACAGTTTGTGAATTTTTAAAATATGGAAAATCATTTTTAAACATATTTATCCCTTTTGTAGTTTTGAACAAACTCTTTTATAATTTCATCTTTTATATTATCAACAATTTTATTTTCAAAGGCACTTAAAAGCATTTCATAGGCTTTATCTTTGCTAATACCCCTTGATTGAAGATATAAAAGTTGCTCTTTATCTAAACTTCCAGTTGTTGTTCCATGGCTTGCTTGTAGTTCATCTATATAAATTTCAAGGTGAGGTTGGGCAAAAATCGTAGCTTCATCACTTAATAAAATAGTGTTGCAATTTTGAAAAGCTTTTGAAAAAAGTGCTGATTCATTTACTATAGATTTTGCTTTAAATACTGCTTTTGAACTATCTTTTAGGGTATGTTTATAGTTGATATTACTATTTGAATTTTCTTCATTATGAATTGTTTTGATTAAAGTTGCTGTGTTTGATTCATCAAAAAGTTTTACTAAACCATTTAACTCATAATTTGAGTTTTGAGCATTTATGATATTTTCAAAACTATTTACAATAAAACCATTTCCATATTCAAAGTTTGTAACTTCCAAATTTGAACTATCTTTTTGCGCAACAGCAAGTGAAAAAATCATAGAATTTGAAGAATTTATATCTTGAATTTTTACATATTCAAGGGAAGCATTCTCTTCTAATTCTATTTTTCTATTAACACTATAAAAGCTATTTGTGCAAGAGTTTACAAAAACTTCCACAACACTTGCTTTTATATTTTTTTCAACTTTTATTTTTAATGAGTTTGTATAAAATGTGTCAGTTTCTTTTAGTTTGTGAATTAGAAAAATTGGTTCTGGAATATTTTTGTTTATTGTTATAATTTTTTGTTTGTTATTTATATTTCTTGAAATATCAAATAAAACAGATTCATAATTTTCTTCATCAATAATAGTTTCTAAACCCATAATATCAAATTCATAAACTTGTGCTGATGCAAAATCATAAGTAAAAAGTGAATCAAAATTTATTTTTAAAAACTCTTCATTATTTTTATTTGGAAGAGTTATGTTTAGTTCATTTATTCGCATCTTTGATTCCTATTGCTTCATAGCCTTTTTCATCAAGTTCTAAAGCTAAGCTATAATCTCCAGTTTTTACGATTTTTCCGTCATTTAAAATATGAACAAAATCAGGTTTTATCAACTCTAAAAGTCTATCATAGTGAGTAATCATTAAAATAGATTTTTTCCCATCAAGCATTGAATT
>CAZDFZ010000003.1:0-23244 GCA_964504855.1 uncultured Aliarcobacter sp. | reverse complement strand
AGGTTTGCAAATGTTGCATTTAGTGGTGGGAGTTTATTGCATGGTTTCAATAAAAGAATGGAAAAAAACCAACCAATAGTTGCTCCAAATGATATAAAAAGATATTTTGTAACTCCAAAAGAGTCGGGGGAACTTTGTTTGATGTCTTGTATTTTTGGTGGAAATAGAGATATATTTTTTCCAAAATTGAGCGAAAACTTACATCTTATTACTTTTGCTGATATTGCTTTAAAATATTTAAAAGAAAAAGGCTATGAAGCATATCTATGTAAAGATGAAGATGAGGCAAGAGAGTTAGCGAAAACTTTGCCATTGGAAGGGAAATGGCCTTGTTTGTTTACGTCTAGTGATACAACGGGTGAAAAAGATTTTGAAGAGTTTTTTACTGAAAAAGAAGTATTGGATATGACTAGATTTGATAATCTAGGGATTATTAAAAATGAAGCAGTTTATGATGAAGAGGATTTAAATCATTTTAATAAAACAATAAAAGATTTTAAAGAAAATTTATCATGGACAAAGGATGATATAGTAAAAGAGTTTTTTAGATTAATTCCAGATTTTGGTCATAAAGAGACTGGTAAATATCTTGATGGGAAAATGTGATGAAAGATATTATTGATTTTATAAAAGAAACTTTTAATACAGATGAGTTTATTCCTTTGCATGAACCAAAGTTTATAGGAAATGAGAAAAAATATTTAAATGATTGTATAGATTCTACATTTGTATCAAGTGTTGGAAAATATGTGGATAGATTTGAAAAAGAGTTTGCTTCTTATGTTGGAACAAAATATGCAATTGCTACAGTAAACGGAACAGCTGCTCTTCACATAGCTTTGAAACTTGTAGATGTTAAAGAGAATGATGAAGTTATCACTCAACCTCTTACATTTATAGCAACTTGTAATGCTATAAGTTATTGTGGAGCAAAACCAATTTTCATAGATGTTGATTTGGATACTCTAGGACTTAGTCCAAAATCACTTAAAAATTTTTTAGAGCAAAATTGTGAAATAGTAAATAATCAATGTATTAATAAAACTACAAAAAAAGTTATAAAAGCTTGTGTTCCAATGCATACATTTGGGCATCCTTGTAGAATTGAAGAGATAAATGAAATTTGTGAAAAGTGGTATATAGCTTTAGTAGAAGATAGTGCAGAAAGTTTAGGTAGTTTTTATAAAAATAAACACACAGGAACTTTTGGAAAAGTTGGAGCATTTTCATTTAATGGAAATAAAATTATAACTTCAGGTGGTGGTGGAGTAATTGTTACTGATGATGAAGCATTGGCTAAAAGAGCAAAACATATTACTACAACAGCAAAAATACAACATCCTTATGAATATGTTCATGATGAAGTAGCTTACAACTATAGATTACCAAATATAAATGCTGCTTTAATTGTAGCTCAAATGGAAAATCTGGATAGATTTTTAAATTCAAAAAGAGAGTTAGCTTCAATTTATGAAAAGTTTTTCAAAGCTATAAATATTGATTTTATAAAAGAGCCAAAAGACTCAAAATCGAATTATTGGCTTCAAGCAGTTTTACTGAATAATGAAAAAGAAAGAAATGAATTTTTAGAATATACAAATAAAAATGGTGTTATGACAAGACCTATTTGGCGACTTATGAATGAACTTGAAATGTATAAGAATTGCCAAAAAGATGATTTGATAAATGCAAAATATTTGGAAGAAAGAGTTGTAAATATTCCAAGTTCGGTGAGAATATGAATCTCTTACACGATGTGTATTATTTAAAAGAGTATATTTCTCTATATTTAAAAGAGACTGAAGAAATATTTGAATTCAGATATGAAGAAAATAATTGTATTTTCTATAATATAGCTATAAAAAGACCTATTATAAAAATAGGTGATAAAATTATAGATGATGGTTTCTTTGATTTAGAAAGTGCTTATGGATATGGTGGTTTTTATGTTAATACTAGTGATAAGATTTTTATAAAAAAAGCTATGGAAAATTATAAAAAAGAATGTATAAAAGAGAATATAATCGCTGAATTTATTCGTTTTCATTCTTTTAATTCTTTTCCGATTGAACATAAAGAATTTTTAGATTTAAATATTTGTGATAGAGATGTTGTTTATATTGATTTATCTATACCCAAAGAAGAAAGATGGCTTTCTTATTCTTCTACAACAAGAAATATTTTAAGAAAATGTGAAAAAGAATTAATATTTCAAAAATGTAATAATTTGGATAAATTTATTGAGCTTTATGTACAAACGATGAATAAAAATAAAGCTACTGATTTTTATTATTTTTCACAAAAATATTACGAGCAACTTTTAAAAATTACTAATGTTGAATTGTATGAAATTAAAAAAGATGATCAGGTTATTTCTAGTGCATTTTTTATGTTCGGAGATCAATTTGTACACTATCATTTATCTGCTAATGATTATAATATGAGACAATATAATGCCAATTATTTTATACTAGATCAAATTTGTGAAATAGCTAAAAGTAAAAATAAAAAATATTTTATATTAGGTGGTGGTAGTACAAACAGTAAAGAAGATACATTACTAAAGTTTAAACAAAAATTTTCATCACAAACTAAGTCTTTCTATATTTCAGGAAAAGTTTATAATGATGAAATTTACAATAAATATAAAAAAATTTGGGAAGAGCAATCAACGCAAGATGTAAAATATTTTTTAAAATATAGATTGGAGATAAAATGAGTGTTTTTATAATTGCAGAGGCAGGAGTAAATCACAACGGAGATATTGTTTTAGCAAAAAAATTAATCGATGTTGCAGTAGATGCAGGTGTAGATGCTGTAAAGTTTCAGACTTGGAAAACAGAATTACTAGTAACAAAAGAAGCTGTTCAAGCAGAATATCAAATTGAAAACACGGGTGTAAAAGAATCACAATTTGATATGCTTAAAAAACTTGAATTAAGTTATGAAGAATTTAGAGAATTAAAAGAATATTGTGATAGTAAAAATATCATGTTTTTATCAACACCTGATGAATTTGAAAGTGCTGATTTTTTATCTGAATTACAAAATATTTTTAAAATTGGTTCTGGAGAACTTACTAATATACCTTTTTTAAAGCATATTGGTAAAATGTGTAAAAAAGTTATTCTATCTACTGGAATGGGTACATTAGGTGAAATAGAAAGAGCACTTGAAGTCTTAATAAATTCTGGAACTAAAAAAGAAGATATAACTTTACTCCATGCTACAACAATGTATCCCACTCCTATGAATGAAGTTAATCTATTTGCAATGGATACTATTAAAAAAGCCTTTAATATTAATGTTGGATACAGTGACCATACAATGGGAATTGAAGTTCCTATAGCAGCAGTTGCGCTTGGTGCAAAAGTTATAGAAAAACATTATACAATTTCAAGAGAGATGGAGGGACCAGATCATAAAGCTAGTCTTGAACCTGATGAATTAAAATCTATGGTTTTAGCTATTAGAAATATTGAAAATTCATTAGGTAGTGGAGAAAAAACACCACAATTAAGTGAAAAAAATAATTTAAAAATAGTTAGAAAATCTATAGTTGCAAGAAAAAATATTTGTATAGGTGATATTTTTGATGAGTCCAATTTGACTGTAAAAAGGGTAGGAACTGGATTGTCATCATCTCTTTGGGATGAAGTAATAGGTTTGAATGCTAAATATGATTTTAATATAGATGATATAATAAGGTTATAATATATGAAACGTAAAATTTGTGTAATAACAGGTACAAGAGCTGATTATGGTTTATTAACGCCTCTTATGACTGAGATAAAAAATGATTCAGATTTAGAATTACAAATAATTGCCACAGGGATGCATTTGAGTCCAGAATTTGGATATACGTATAAAGAAATAGAAAAAGATTTTATTATTAATAAAAAAATAGAAATTCTCTTATCTTCAGATACTTCTATTGGTATTTCAAAATCTATGGGTTTAGCTCAAATAAGTTTTGCTGAAGCTTATGAAGAATTAAAACCAGATATTGTTGTAGTACTAGGAGATAGGTATGAGATATTTTCTGCAGTTGCTTCAGCTATGATTTGTAGAATACCAATAGCACATTTAAGTGGAGGTGAACTTACTTTTGGTGCAATTGATGACTCAATTAGACATTGTATTACAAAAATGAGTAATATACATTTTGTAGCTACAGAAGAATATAAAAAAAGAGTTATTCAATTAGGAGAAGATAGTTCTAAAGTATTTAATTTTGGAGAAGCTGGGCTTGATAATATTTTAAATTTAAATCTTTTAAGTAGAGAAGAATTCGAAGATTCTATAGATTTTAAATTAGGAAATAAAAATATTATATTCACGTATCATCCTACAACGGTGGATTCTGAAGAAAAAATCATAAAAGATATAGATGAAATTTTGAATGCCTTAATTGAATTAGAAGATATAAATATTATTTTTACAAAATCTAATTCTGATGCTGGTGGTAGAGTTATAAATAATAAACTTGTAAATTTTGTACAAAAGCATTCTAATTGTAAATTATATACTTCTTTAGGGCAACTTAGGTATTTATCTGCATTACAATACGTTGATGCAATAGTAGGAAATACATCAAGTGGAATTGTTGAAGCACCATCTTTTAAAATAGGTAGTATTAATATTGGACATAGACAAAATGGAAGAGTTAAAGCAAAAAGTGTGATTGATTGCGATGCAAACAAGTTAGATATTAAAAATGCATTTACTTATCTTTATAGTGAATCTTTTAAATCAATACTAAAAAATGTTACTAATCCATATTATTCAAAAAATTCATCGTATAAAACAAAAAATGTATTAAAAACTATTGATTTAAATAAAATTATATATAAAGAATTTAAGGATATTAAATGAATCCAATAGGTGGTGAATTACCAGTAAGAGCTTTTTCAGAGAATATTTTTTTTACTGATAGTGGAAGATCATCACTTAAGCTTTTTATAAGAAGTGGAAATCAAAATAAAAGGTTTTTAATACCTAATTTTCTTTGTGAAGTTATAGAAAATATTCTTATTGAAGAAAAAGTTGATTATGCATTTTATAATCTTTTAGAAGATTTAACAGTTGATAGTAAAACAGTTTTAAATAAAGAGTTTGATGTGTTTTATTCAATCAATTATTTTGGACAATTAAATAAAATTAAACATTTGAATATTGATAATAAAATCATCATTGAGGACAATGTCTTTTTTTATAACTTTGAAAATATGAATAACTTTAAATATTGGTTTGCATTTAATAGCTTCAGAAAAGTTACATCATTTGCTGATGGTAGTTTAGTGAAAACAAATTTAGATATTGATGATACTCAAATAAAGCAAAGAGCGGCATCATTTGTTTATAGTAAGTATCAGGCTAAATTTCTAAAGTATAATTATTTAAATAATTTAGTAGGTGATGAAAAAGATTATATTCAATTATTTGAAGAAGGCGAAAAATTGCTAAATGAACAAAAAGATATTTTACATATGAGTAATTTTAGTATATTTCAAATGATGAATTATAATCAAGAAAATGAACAATTAATATCTAAAGTACATTATGAATTATTGCACAAAGAATTTAGTAAATATTGTTTAAATCAAGCTGTAAATTTTTATAGTTATTTTGTAATGAAATTACCAAAACGTGATTTACTTAGAAAGTATCTTTTTTCAAAAAATATATTTTTACCTATACATTGGCCAAAATCAATAAATGATAATTGTTTATATAACGAAATAATATCAATACCTCTTTTCTCTCAATATACAACATATGATATAAATTATGTAGTTAATTCTATTAAGGAGTTTTATGAAAAATATTGAACATATTAAAGTTAAACCTAATATTAGTATTAGGGAAGCTTTAAAAATAATTGATAGTGAAGGAATGCAAATAGCTTTAGTAGTAGATGAAGCAGGTATTTTGTTAGGAACAATCACAGATGGTGATATAAGAAGAGGTCTTTTACGTGGGCTAGATCTTAGTAGTTCAATTGAAACGATTATTTTTAAAACACCAACCGTTGCTAAAATAAGCGATACAAAAGAAGATATTCTAAAACAGGCATTATCTAAAAATTTACATCAAATTCCTATAATAGACAAAGATAACAAAGTTGTTGGTATACAAGAAATAAATGAACTTATAAAACCAAAAAATAAAACTAATAAAGTAGTTCTTATGGTTGGTGGATTAGGAACAAGACTTCGCCCACTTACTGAAAATACTCCTAAACCTATGTTAAAAGTTGGAAATAAACCTATTTTACAAACAATAGTAGAAAAATTCGTAGAATATGGTTACGTAAACATAGTGATGTGTGTAAATTATAAATCACATATTATTCAAGATTATTTTGGTGATGGTAAAGAATTTGGTGCTAACATAAATTATGTATTTGAGAATCAAAGAATGGGAACAGCAGGTGCTTTAAGTTTACTTGAAGAAAAACCTATGGAACCTTTTTTTGTGATGAATGGTGATCTATTAACTAATGTAAATTTTGAATATTTACATGATTATCATATTTCAAATAATTCTATTGGAACAATGTGTGTTAGAGAGTATGATTTTCAAGTACCTTATGGTGTAGTGAATATAGAAGATAGTAAAATAAAATCAATTGAAGAAAAACCTATACATAAGTTTTTTGTAAGTGCTGGAATATATATGCTTTCACCTGATGTATTAGAATATATTCCAAATAATAAGTTTTATGATATGCCTACGTTATTTGAAAAAATGATTAGTGAATGTAAAAATGTAGTTTCTTTTCCATTGAGAGAATATTGGCTTGATATTGGAAGAATTGAAGAATTTGAAAAAGCCAATAATGAATATCATGAGGTATTTTAATGTATAAAAATAAAACTTTTTTAGCAATTATTCCAGCTCGAGGGGGAAGTAAAAGACTTCCTCGAAAGAACGTACTTGATTTAAATGGAAAACCATTAATAGCTTATAGTATTGAAGCAGGATTAAATAGTAAATATATAGATTCAGTATTGGTAACAAGTGATGATGAAGAAATATTAAATGTATCTGCTAGATGTGGAGCAAATATTATCAAAAGACCAATTGAGTTAGCTTCTGATACTTCTTCAACTTTTGATGCAATAAAGCATGCAATAGATAATTATGAAAAATATGATTATATAGTTCTTCTTCAACCAACTTCTCCACTTAGAAATGAATTCCATATTGATGAAGCAATTGAATTATTAGTCGAAAAAAAAGCAGAAGCAGTAGTAAGTGTTTGTGAAATGGATCATTCACCACTTTGGTCAAATACATTAGATGAAAGTTTATCAATGGTTGGATTTCTCAAAGATGAAGTTTTAAATAAAAGAAGTCAAGATTTAGAAAAATATTATAGGCTTAATGGCGCTATTTATATTTGTAATACTCAAAAGCTTTTAGAAGAGAAGAGTTTTTTTCTAAATGATAAAATATTTGCATATAAAATGAACAAAGAAAGTTCAATTGACATAGATGAAGAGATAGACTTTAAAATGGTTAAATCTTTAATAATATGATAAAAAAAACTATTAATTATCTTATTTTTTCAGTTGTATCATCTGCTATTAGTTTTTTAACTACAGTTTATATGGCTAAAAATATTACACAAGAAGATATGGGTATTATAGGTTTATTTATGGCTATATTATTTATTTCTCCACAATTAGTTTCATGTGCTTCTATAGGATTAGTCTCAATTAATAAAGTAAAATTATCAAGTGAAAACTTTATAAATTTTTCAAAATATTATTTTTCATATAGTTTGATAAATTTTCTTATTATTTTTTTGATTTCGCTTATTATTATGTCTTTTTTTAAAGACTATTGGCAGATATTTATATTTTTACCAATTATCTCTTATTTTATGTTTCTCACTTCATTTCATCAAGCAGAATTGATACAAGAAGGTGAAAGTAAAAATTATGGAGTTTATAATTTATATTATTCTGTTGTTGTATCTTTTCTAACAATTGTTTTTATATCTTTAATATCATTAAGTTGGGATGGAAGACTTTTAGCAATGCTAATTGCACAAATATTACTTGTTATATATATGTACAAAAAAACATTCAAGGTGTTACATGTTTTTAAACTTTCAATAGCAAAAAAAGAGTTCTATGAATTTTTTCATTTTGGAATGCCTTTATTATTTGGACTAGGTGCTGGCTGGATTTTAAATCAAGCTGATAATTATATAGTGCTTCATTTTTTTACCCTTAAAGAGGTTGGAATTTATACAGTTGCATATAGTATAGGGTCTATAGTTAATACAATAAATCAAGCAGCAACAAATGCAATCGTACCTACCTTATACAATGCATTTGAAAAAAAAGAAGGTCATAAAGTAGTAAAAAAATTAAATCTCTATTATTCTATTGTTATTATAATTATTTCGCTTATTATTGGAATAGGTTCATATTGGTATGTACCTTTAGTTTTTGGTGAGTCTTATACTAAAAGTGCTGATATTATATTTTTTATTTCACTTGCTTTTGGATTTAATGGTATTTATAGAACAACAGAGAGTGTTATTAGTTTTTACAAAAAAAATTTTCTTAAAATGAAATTTGAATTTATAGGTGCTATTATAAACGTTATCGTTTCAATACTTTTGATACCTTTAGTAGGTATGATTGCTCCCGCAATAGGAACACTTACAGCTTTTATAGTACTCGCTTATTTAAGTTATTATTTTGGGTGGGAAATATTAAAAAAAGAGGAGTTGGGGAAATGAAAAATATTTTATTGAAGGTCTTGATAGTTATTTCATTTGATAGGTTAATTTCTAGATTACTTTCTATTTTTGAAAAAATTAAAATTAAGAGATATGAAAAACTGTCTGGATGTAAGATAAACTTTGTTTCTCAAGGTTTTGGTAGTTTGGAATTAGCTGGAGATTTAAATAAGTTTAAAATAGATATTACAAGTCATCTAAAATCAAATACTTTTATTGAATGTTCTGGTGGTGTGACCATAGGGCAATATTTTCATACAGGTAGAGGACTTACTATTTTTAGTACAAATCATAATTATGAAAATGCTACAATGATACCTTATGATGAAGTTTCCGTTGATAAGCCTGTTATTATTAAAGATTTTGTATGGTGTGGAACTAATGTGACTATTGTACCTGGAGTTACCATAGGAGAAGGAGTTGTTGTAGGTGCTGGAAGTGTTGTAACAAAAGATGTACCAGATTATGCGGTGATTGGTGGTAACCCCGCTCAAATTTTGAAATATAGAAATATTGATGAATTTTTAAAACTTAAATCAGAAAATAAATTTTATTAAAAGGAAAAAATATGTATACAGTTAATATAGATGAAGCAAAACAAAATTTTGAAGAGTTAGGTTTTCATGGTATAGGTGAATTTTTAAATAATGATGAGTTAGAAAAACTTAGAAAAGAAGTTGATTTTCTATTTAGCAAAAATCTTATACATGGACATGCATTTTCTGTTTTTATAAATCCACGAAGACAAGAAATACCACAAGGTTTAGCAAAAATTACATCTATTAATTTATTTGAAAAAGCACTGGATATTATGGAAATTCTTCAAAAAATTGATTCTGAAAAGTTTAAAAATGTTCAATTAGCTCATATGGCTATTTATAAAGAACATAAAAATCCAGTATGGCTTAGATGGCACTCAGATGTACGGGAAGGTGGATTAACTAGATGTCAGATTGTTTTAAGAGGTGGACAAGAAGATTCTGGAGCTTTTGTCTATATTCCTGGTTCACATAAACTTGGAACAGAGATTTCATATAGACCATCTAAAGATTATCTAGAAGAAAATAAAAATAATATGATGCTTATGAATAAACCAAATGGTACAGCATTTATTATTAATACTCTGGGATATCATTCTCGAGTTCCTGTTGAAAATGGATGTCGTATTTCAATTATGATGGATTTTGCTGATGCTGATTATATTAAAAATAATCCTAACGATATAGGTTCTAATTTATTTATTTCATTTCATCAGTTGACAGATAGAGTTATTAAAAATATTAATAAGTTTAAAATTGCTATTTTACCTGGTTCTTTTAATGCAAATTCATCTGATTCATATAGATTTAATCAAAAATTTGGGGGCTATTTACAATATAAATTTAAATTGTTATATCTAATAAAAAAATATTTTATTAAAGGAGAGGATTATTAATTGATTTATTTTTTAGTAAATAATAATTATCATATGATTGATACATATGAACACTGTGTTAATCTTAAAGATTATGAAAAATCTTTAATACAGGTTCCTCATACATTGGAATGTATAGATGAAAATGAGAATTTTAGAAATATTTATACATTTAAATCACTTTTAAATGGTGTAAAAAGCTTGTTCCATTTTTTTAAGATAAAAAAAATTGAACAACAAATTAAGTTGGATTTACAAATAAATAAATTTGATATACTTTTTGTTTATACAGAATATGAAGTATTAAACCAATACATAATGTATGTATTTAAAAATGCTGGAGCAAAAGTTTTTGTTTTGAATGAAGGCTTAGCAACCTATGTAACATATTGCACTAGAAATGAAAATAAATTTACATTAAAGGAGAAAGGGCAATTAATTTATTTTAAATATATTCTTAAATACAAATTTGTTAAATTTCTAAAATATAATAATATGATATTTCCTCAAATTAATGAATCATTCATAGATGGTGTATTGTTGTATTTAGATGTTAAAATTGATAGAAATATTCAAAAATATGTTATTGAAAAAAGTTCTAATTTTTTAACTTTAAATAAAAATAAAGCAATTTTTTTAAATGAAAAAATGTACGATCATTATTGTAGTATTACAGAGCATATTGCTATGCTAAAAGATTGTTTACAAAATCTATCTAATAAATTTGAAATAGTATATTTTAAATTTCATCCAAGAGAGATAGAAGAAAATAGAAAATGGCAAATGGATGTAATAAATAAATTTCAAAATGTTCAAATCATTCAAGAAAATGATCCAATAGAAAATTTATTAATAAAATATGATGCTAAGTATGTGTATTCATTTTTAAGTGCAGCATTGCTTAATGTTAATAGTATGGGTGCTATTCCTGTGTATGTGTATCATTTGTATAATGAAATTTCACATAACAATATTTTTAAGCAAATTGATATAATACTAGAAAAAGCAGGATATACTTTTATAGATAAAAATTATGAAAATATAAAAAATGTTGGATTTTTGACTGTAGAAAAGGAAAAAATAAAAATGCTAGATTTTATTAAAAGTGAAATACAATATGAATAATTTCCCTAAAATATCAATAATTACAGTTGTTTATAATGGACAAAAATATTTAAAAGAAACTATTGAAAGTATAATAAGTCAAACCTATGACAATATAGAGTATATTATTATCGATGGTGGTTCAACTGATGGAACAATAGATATTATTAAGAAATATCAAAATAAAATTAAATATTGGGTAAGTGAAAAAGACGAAGGTATTTATCATGCAATGAATAAGGGTATAGAAATAGCAACTGGTGAATATACTAACTTTATGAATGCGGGAGATAAATTTTTCCAGCAAGATGTTTTAGAGAATATTTCCAAAGAATTAAATACAGATTTAGTGTATGGTAATCATGCAGTTTATTCTGATAATCCAAATGAATATAGTAATGTAGATGTAAAAAATAATAATGGAATTAGAAATATACCTTATTGTCATCAATCAGTTTTTATTAAAACAAATATCCTTAAAAATAATAAATTTGATTTGAAGTATAAAATAGCTGCAGATTACAATCAGTATTTAAAGTTAAAATATCAAAATATCTCCATGAAACATATTCCTTTTACTATTTCTTTATATTTGGATGGTGGTTTTTCATCTGTTCAAAGAGAAAATTTGATAAATGAATATTACAATATTACAAAACAATATAAGTTTTTTAGCTCTTTTTTGATTTATGTAATGCGTAAACTCAAATTTAAATTAACGGGAAAATAATAGATGATTTTTTTTTCAATAGTTTTGCCTTTATACAATAAACAACAGCATATAACTCATGCATTAAATTCAATACTTAATCAAAGCTATGATAATTATGAAGTAATTATAATCAATGATGGTTCAACAGATAATAGTCAAACTGTTACATGTGAATGGATCAGTTCTCTATCAAATGAAATTCAAATGAAATTTACTTTGTACAATCAATTGAATAGTGGTGCTTCATCTGCTAGAAACAATGGTATTAAAAAAGCAAAATATGAATATATTGCTTTTTTGGATTGTGATGACTTTTGGAAACCTGAGCATTTGAAAGAATTAAGATTACTAATTAATAATTTTTCAAAAGATGTTGATATTTTTTCAAATTACTGTATTCAGCAAAAGGACAAGCAATATATTTTCCCCAAACTTGGCATATATACAAATTTTATTGGTGTGGTTGATTATTTTAAAGTTTCCATGATTAGTAATGGATTTTTGAATTCTTCTAGTGTATGCGTAAAAAAACAAGCTCTTATAGAAAATCCTTTTCCTGAAAAAATGAAAAATTTTGAAGATATGATAACTTGGGCAAGAATAGCAAATAAAAAAGGATTAGCATTTTCATCAAAATCAACTGCTGTTTATATTATAGAAAATGCACAGGCTTCAGCACATATAAATTTTGAGAATTATTTTAGATATGAACAACTATTAAAAACCATCGATTATAATCCATATTCTCTTAAAATTTATTTGTTCAAATTTTGTTTGATACATATACTTTATGCAAGAATAAATATGAGTTTAAATAGTTACATCAAGGCTTCAGCAAATGTATTTTATAAAAGTTTTATTATTTCTTTGTGCTTAATTATTGGATTGTTATTTCCAAAATTTATATTAAATCTTTTGAAAGATTTAAGAAAGATTAAATTATGAGTCCTTATTTTCTACTTTTAGGATATATATTAATTTTTCTAATATTCTCAAAAAATGTTAAAAGTTATTTATTTTTTTATTTATCATTTTTCACATTAACAATTTTTAGTGGATTAAGATTTGATGTTGGTTTTGATTTTATGTCATATCATCAAATGTTTGAGAATTTTAAAAATGGTAATGCTTTATTTTTAGTTGAACCAGCTAATATGTTAATAATAAATATAATAAATATGTTCGATATAAATCATCAAGTGATATTTTTTATATATTCTGTAATTATTATGTCGGGTGTATTTTATTTTATTAAAAAACTAAGCCCATCAAAAGAGTTATCAATTTTACTTTTTGTTTCAATAGGTATTTTTTATTTTTCAACTTTTAATGGAATAAGACAATGGGCAGCAATATCAATAATATTAATATCTATTGTGAAATTAATAGAAAAAAAACATATACAATTTTTACTATTGGTTGTTTTATCAACATTGTTTCATTTATCTGCTATACTTTTATTTGTGTTATTACTATTTACAATTAGATTTAATAAATTTCATTTAGTAGTGATACTTTTGGCATCACTTTTGTTGACTGAAGTTATTCTTTTTTTAATTAATAATTCACAATATACGATATATCTTAATGGATTAAGTTTTGATTCAAAAGGAAATCCTTTGTTGCTCTTGATTTATATTTCAATTTTGATTTATATCCCATGGTTTTTTGGTTATTTTAAAAAAAATATTTCATTAACTACCCAAGAAGTAGTTTTATTAAATATGAATTTAATGTCAATACTAGTGCTTATGATTGGCTATAATATGAATATTGATTTTCTTAGTTTAATGCGTATAAATATGTACTTTCAAATGCAATTAATAATACTCATACCAATGATGATGAATAGATTACAAAACAAACAAGTTAAGTTTATGCTAATGTATCTAGGAATTGTTTTTTTAATAGTTTATTATTTTAATACTATTTATAACAATGGTATAGTTTATCATCTTGTTCCATATACTACTTTTTGGAATAATTAATGAGATTAAAAATAGATAATAATTTGGACATTTTACGATTAGTTCTAGCAATTCTATTTTTTTTTGCCCATTGGAATATCCTTACTTCGCAAAAAATATCCAATCTCTTTTTTTATCTAAATAGATTTGGTGTTGATATGTTTTTTATAGGTTTTTCAGATGGAAATATTTTTGAAATCATCAAGTATTTTTTACTAAATATCTTTTTAGTTCCATCTGTTGAAACCACTTTGAGTTGTCTTGAAGTAAATGCTATAAATGGAAGTTTCTGGACACTTAAAAATGAAGTAGTATTTTATGTTTTGGTCCCTTTTATATTTATGCTCTATAAAAAATGGGGGGGGGATACTTTCTTATGATACTTTATAGTTTATCTATAATTTATGTGTTTGGAGTTGATTATTTTGGCATAGGAAAGCTTTTGGTCCAGTTTCCTGCACAACTTCGTCTTTTTTTAGTAGGGATACTGCTTTATCTCATATTTAATAAATTAAATAGTAAAAATATCTATGTCCTTGTGTTACTAGGTATTGGCTTGATGATTTCATTTAGTGAAAATAAATCTTTTAGATTTACATTTTATGTTTTTTATATGGGTTTTTTGGTGATGTTTCTGGTTTATTCTTTGAAGTATATCAAGATAAATTTCGACTTCTTATATAGTTTCTATATTTTACATTTTTCAGTAATTCAGTTGTCTTTATATTTGGGAATAAATCTTATAAATCCTACAATTTCTTTTGTAGTTTTATTTACTGTAATTTTAATATTGAGTTATTTTAGTGAAATATATATAGAAAAAATTTGTAAAAAAATAATAAAAAAGGATAAAAATGACTCAAATTAACGCATCAATAGTTTTGTATCATAATAAAAAAGAACAAGTTATTAAAGTTATAAACAGCTTTTTAAATACTTCTATGGATGTAAAATTATATTTAGTAGATAACTCATTAAATGATGATTTAAAAGAGTTGCGTGAGTTAGATGATAGAATTGACTATATTTTTAATAATGCAAATTTAGGATATGGCTCTGCTCATAATATCGCTATGAAAAAGAGTCTAAATGATAATGTAAAATATCATATAGTGCTAAATCCAGATATTTACTTCGAAAGAGGCATTTTAGAAAAACTTTTTGAATATATGCAAAGAAATCTTGATGTTGGTAATATTATTCCTCAAATAAAATATCCTAATGGCGAAATACAACACCTCTGTAAATTACTTCCTACTCCTATAGATTTAATACTTCGGAGATTTATTCCTAATCGTAGTTGGAAAGAAAAAAGAAATGAAAAATATGAACTTAGATGGACAGGTTATAATAAAGTTATGAATATTCCAAATTTAAGTGGTTGTTTTATGTTTTTAAGATGTGATGCATTAAAAGATGTTGGGCTTTTTGATGAAAATATTTTTATGTATCTTGAAGATACAGATTTAAATAGAAGGATACATAAAAAATACGAAACAATTTTTTATCCAGAAGTAGAAATAATACATGAATATGCAAAAGAATCATATATTAATAGGAAATTACTTATTTTTCATATTAAATCGGCTATTTATTATTTTAATAAGTATGGTTGGTTTTTTGATAAAGAAAGAGATATAATTAACGATAAAATTAAATATAACAACTAAAGATAAAAGCAATGATAACATTAAAATTAGTATTCACATTTTTAAGTACATTCATTTTTATAAAAATTATTATTAAAAATGCACTAAAATTAGGGCTTATAGATATCCCAAATGATAGAAGTAGTCACACGAAAATTACACCACGTGGTGCAGGTATAGGATTTGGCTTTTCTTTTTTTATTAGTATAATATTATTTGATTTGTCACTATTTTTACAATATAAATTAATTTTTTTATCAATATTCTTGGTTTTTTTAGTTGGCATTTTTGATGATCATAAAGATGCTAGTCCTAAAGCGAAGTTTTATGTTATGTTTGTAGCTGTTTTTTTATTGTATCTTGATGATATTAGTATTTATAGTTTAGGTAGTTTTTTTGGCTTTGAATTATCTCTTTGGTATTTTGCTTTACCATTTACTATGTTTGCATTAGCAGGATTTACAAATGCTTTAAATCTTATTGATGGATTAGATGGACTAGCTGGAAGTATATCATTGGTAATTCTTGATTCATTTTTATACATAGGTTATATAAATCAGGATTCATTGATTATAACTATATGTCTTACTACAATTGTTTCATTAGTAGCTTTTTTAATACTCAATTGGAATCCTGCTAAAATATTTATGGGAGATAGTGGTAGTCTTTTTTTGGGATTTGTTATATCTGTTGTTGCAACTCTGTCGTTAAAATATATTCATCCAATAGCAATATTTTATTTAGCTGCAATTCCTATATTAGATACATTGGTAGTAATGGTTAGAAGAATTAGAAAAGGTATATCTCCTTTTTCTCCTGATAAAACACATATACATCATATATTGTTAGGATTTTTTTCAAAAAAAGTTAAAAAAACTGTTTTGTTTTTAGTTTTGATGCAAGTATTATTTTCTTTAGTTGGTTTGATGCTTGGTCACTCTTCAAAAGAATTGGGAAATGGTCCAGTTTCTTTTGTTGCTTTAGTAGCTTTTGTAGGTATTACAATATTCTTTTATATGATCTTTACAGTTATGAAAAGAAGACAAAAACTTATTCAGAAATTAGCTCAAAGAAAAAAAAGAGATTTAAGTTAAATTTTTCTTATTCAAGCTATTTAAAATGTTTTTAGATATAATCAAAACTATTTAAGAATTAGAAGAGAAAATTTGCATCAATTTATAATAACAGACAAAATAAAACAATTAGAAATAGAAGATATTAGAGAAAATCTTTTTCATTACTCATACGATAACAAAAGCTTAAAAGCATTAGTTAAAAATAATACTTCAAAAGAAGACCTTTCTTATGTATCTGCATATAGTAGTTTCAAAGGTGAGATTTATGAGAATATCGTTTATGAATTATTACTTCAATATGCACTTACACAAGATGAAATCACTAGATTTGTATTAAAAGGTCCATATCAGGACAAAGAAAATTTATATATAAAAAGTGGACTTTTAATAGATAGTAGCTCACAAATAGTTTACAAATCAGCTTATAAAGATATAAGTGAGTTTGATGCTCTGTTTTTTACAAAAGATAGTGTTTATTTTGTGGAGATGAGTACATCTAAAAAGACTTCAAGTTTGAACAAAAGACTTACAAAAAAATGTGCTTTATTAAAAATGATTTTTCCAACACTTGAAATAAAAGCTTTAATTGTAGTTACTGTTGGTTCAAGTGGACTTAAAAACTTTCCAGCATATGCAACTATTTGGGTTACAAATGATTTGGATGATGAAGAGTTAATCGAAAAAATCATTTTTGCTAAGAAAGTAAAAAATGATATTCAAACTTTAAAAGCACCATCAAATAGTAAATATATTGAAGCTTTAAAAGTAAAATATAAAAAATTTCAGTATTTTCCTACTTTAGAATGGATTTTAAACAAATCAAGAGAAAATCCAAAATTTGCAGTTGATTTGAAGTTTTTTTCATCTCCAAGATTGGGTTTATATTTTGATATTTATACAAAACTTTATATTGGATTTATTACAACAGCAGAATTTTTAGTTTTATATCCTGAGTTTGAATTAAAAGTTAAATCAGATAGAATTATTGTAACTATTGAAAAAGTAAATCAAACTCAATTAGATATTGTTTATTATGTAAAAGAGACAAATGGAAAACTAAAAAGAGTAAGACTTGAAGAGAATAATATTTCTATCAAAGATAAAGAACTAGATGGTTTTACAAATGCTGAAGTTAGATTTTTTATGAAAGTTTTAGAAGATAGGCACCATTTAAGTGTTGAAAATATAAAACATATTTTAAATAATATCTCTTTAATTAAGTAAAAAATAAATTTAATTTGTGATATAATCACCCACAAAAATTTTAAAGGACTAAAAAAACATGAACTCTACCGACTCCCAAAGGCGTAACTTAAACTTTTCTCATATGGGGTATACAAAATGACCCTCTTACTCATATACTTATTTATCGCACTATTTGTATCTTTTATGTGTTCAATTCTTGAAGCTGTTTTATTGTCTAGTACACTTTCTTATATTGAAACTATTTCAAAAAAAGAATCATCTAAAGCAATTAATCTTTTAAGAGATTTAAAACTAAATATTGATAGACCAATTTCTTCTATTTTGACACTTAATACTTTTGCTCATACAATGGGTGCAGCTGGTGTTGGAGCACAAGCACAATTGGTATTTGGCAGTGAATTACAAACTGTTATTGCATTTGTTTTAACTTTAATGATTTTATATGCAGCTGAGATATTACCAAAAACTATAGGAGCTCTTTATTGGAAGAGTTTATTAATTCCTTCTGCTTATATAATCTCTTTTTTAATTAAAATTACATTTCCATTTGTTTGGTTTTCAAGTTTTATTACTAATTATGTTTCTAAAGGTAAAAAAGATGAAATCAACTTTTCAAGAGATGAAATTATGGCAGTTGTTACAATGGGAGAGAAAGAGGGTTCTATTCACTCAAAAGAGAGTGTATTAATTGAAAACCTTTTTAAGTTAAAAAACATTAAGACAAAAGAGATAATGACTCCTAGAAGCGTTGTATTTGCTTTAAATGCAGATGTAACTGTAGAAGATGCTATTGAAGATGATAAAATGTATATTCACTCAAGAATACCAATTTATAATGAATCAATAGATGATATTATTGGAATAGTATTTAATCAAACTATTTTGGAAGAGAGTGTTGAAGAACGAGATGATACTTTATTGAGAAATATCACAGTTCCTGTTCATAAAGTTTCTGAGAATGTTCCTGTTTCTGTATTAATAGACTTATTTGTAAAAAGAAAAACACATCTATTTATTGTTCATGATAACTATGGACAAACAAGTGGTGTTGTAACTTTAGAAGATGCTATTGAAACGCTTTTAGGTGTTGAAATAGTGGATGAAATGGATGAAGTTGAAGATATGCAAGCCTTTGCAAAAGATAAAAGTAAACAATTCCAAGATAAGCTATTAGTTGAAAAGAAAAGACTACAAAAACAAGATTTAATTAAATAAATCTTCTAACAAAAAAATAATTAAACAAAAAGAGTTAAAACAATAACTCTTTTTGCATCTTATCAAAATTATAAATATCTTCTCTGAATTGTAATACATTATTTTCATCAACCCAAGAAGTTAAATAAACAATATGAATAGGAATTTTTTTCTCTAAACTAATTGTTCTTTCACTTATAGCTTCATTTGCTAAAATTTCGTGAGCCTTATCAATGTTTAGATTTTTATCTTCGCTTGCAATTGTTGAAAGTAATTCATCTGGCTTTGAAAGTCTAATACAACCATGAGAAAAGGCTCTTCTTACTTGTCCAAATAGATGCTTTACGGGAGTATCATGAATATAAACAGAGTGTTTATTTGGGAACATAAACTTCATTTTTCCTAGAGGATTTTCTTTGTTTGAAGTTTGAGAAAATCTAAAGTTTGTAAGATTATCTACATTTTGTAATATTGCACTATCTAAAACTTCTTTAGAATCTACCTTTTCTGTAGGAGCTGCACCGTTCCATCCTGCATATATATCTATACCTTTTGTTTGTAGATATTTTGGATCTTTTAAAAGCTTTGGAATAATTTCATTTTTAGCGATACTTCCTGGAATATTCCAGCTTGGATTTAAAACAACGTAAGACATTTTGTCTGAAAATATTGGTGTGGGAAATTTTACATCACCTACAATTACAGCCATATTTAATTTTATGTCATTATGTTCATACATTCTTAATCTATATTCTGGAATATTCACTAATAGATATTTTTCTCCTAAATCCCTAGGTAGCCATCTCATTCTTTCAAGATTTAATCTAATAATAGATATTTTTCTTTCAACAGGAATATTTAAAAATCTTTGAGTTTGAATACCTAAAATTCCTTCAGAATTTAAACCATGTTTTTTCTGAAAAGAAACCACAGCATTTTTTAAATCTTCATCAAAAATATTTTCACAATTTTTCTTTAATTTTTCAAAAACTTCAATTTCTTCAGGTGGATAATTGTTATTTAAAACTAAATTTTGGTTACTATTTCCATTTTGACAGTTTGCTGTTAAATCATTACTTTGTAATAATCTTTTTCTAACAATTGGAAGAACATCTGAAACATCTCCAATTTTTAGAGGTTTAAATTCTGGAATTTTAATATATCCACCATTTGAGGCTATTTTTTCAAGTTCACTCATAGCTGCAATTAATTTTTCAGCATTTGGATAGTTAAAATCTATTTCTTTTAATACAGAATTTAAATCATTTGTAGATATAACTTTTTTTAATAAAATTTTAGGATTTTTATTTAAAGAAAATTTATCCCAGTGAGCTTTAATCTCTTTTTCTTTTTCTTGTTCAACTAATTTTTCCTCAAAAATATTCCATTTTGCTGAACCATTAGAAATATATGTAACATATCTATCAAATAATTCTGTTAACATCAAATCAACTCTAGCAAGATTTTGTGAATAATTAATATCTGATTTGTTTAAAGAATTTACAGTTGAAATAACTTCATTTAGTCTAAATATTTTTGAAGAATTTGGTTTATAAACAGGATCATTTTTTATTTTTTCTAATAAATCTAAACCAATATTTTTTATACCATTATTATCTGTCCATAAAGGTTTATAACTATTGGCGCTATAATAGTCGATTAAATTAAATTTATTTATTAATAAAAATTCATAATTCGTATCTAGAAGCAGCTTTATATTTTTTTTGGTTTCATGTTCAATATTATTTACACTTCCAAATAATGAACAAGTTAAAGCTAATACAAAAACAACAAATTTCAATTTTAACATAATAATAAACTCCAAAATATTTATATACATAATTTAAGGATTTAAAATACCCAAAAATAGATTAAAATATGAATAAATAATATTTTTGTTAAGAAGATATTTTAGTTATAGTATATTTTATTCACTAAATGAATTTTTTATATGGAAGTTTATATCTAATATCATTTAAATCTAAAGCACATTGAACTTGGTATTCAACCATTTTTTCAAAAGGATTTAAAAAGTTTTCTAAAGATTTTTTAGAAATATTTTCAATTTTTTGATTATTAAGTTGTTCTAATACGCATAAAGTTGATTCGATTGTTGATAGACAATATTGATTTGGTTGAGTTTTTATTTTAAATTGTGATGACTTATTATGTTCAAAACTAATTTTTTTTAAATTATGTAAATTTTTACTTAATCTAAGCATTTTTTTTGAACAAGGCCAAGTGGAATCTATGATAAAAACTAATGATTTCTTTTCATTTGGAAGAGTTTGTGTATTTAATTTTATGCTATCAACATCAGGATATAAAATATATGGTTCATAAGTTTTATCATCTAAAAGCTCATTTACTCTTTTATGGTTTGTAAAATCAATTCCAACATATAACTCACAATTTTCTAAAGAGTTATTTGTCATATGACCTGTGCCATTTTTTGTTTTTCTATACTCTTTTGGATGCATTAAAATAATAAATTTTGTATTTGTTTTTATAGGAGTTATTATGTGTTCACAAACACAAGAAGTTTTAGGTCTATAACAACTGTAACAAATTTCTCTTTGATTTTCAGTTTCAATAACACTATTTTCCATGACTTAAATGTCCTGTATTTTGTCTTTGTACAAACTTTTCAAAATTATCTCCACCAAGATTATAAGCTTTTCCAAATCCAAAAACAGCTTCTCCATAAAAAGGAGTAAATTCAAATATATAAAAATCTTTCATTTTACTAAGTGTATCTATCATTTCAGAATCAAACTTAGTTCTAAATAGATCTAAGATTAATATCTCTTCATTTGTATTTTGTTCAAATTTTTTCACATTACATTGAATAGATACTCTTTTTTTTGCAAAAATATTTAAACAATCCTTTTCATCTTCACTAAAAAAAATTGAAGCAATTTTATTTTTTGTTAAATTTGAAGAGTGTTTAGCCATTAATGATAAATAAACGTAATATTTATGATTATGTTTTATAAAAGGTGCGTAAGATGAAAATGGATAACCTTTCTCATCTATAGAAGAAATTGTTAAACTTTTTAAATTTTTCAAAAATTGATCTAGATTTTCCATTGTAGTTCTTTGTGTATTAAGTTAAAATAATTTTATCTAATTAAGGCTTTTTATAGACTTTTTTATATAATTAAAAAAAATTGATGTATAATAATGTAATAAAATTTTTGTAAAAGGAGATTATCATGGAATATGGAATGTTACCGAAGATTGACCAGTTTAGTGATAATAAAGCTTTAGAAATTCAGAAGGTTCAACCTTCAAGTAAATCATCTGAAGTTACAGCAAAAGATAATTTAGAAGAGATTAAACAATCTGCAATTGATAAGCTAAAGGAAGTATCTCAAACAAATGAGATAAAAAATAATGACAAATCGTCTTCTTCAAAATATGAAACGGTTCTAACAAATTTGAATTTTGGATTTAATGATGCTTCTAAGGACTTTTATGTAAAAGCAATAAGAGGAAAGAGTGAAAATCAATATCCAACACAAGATATGATGAGAATTAAAGCTTATTTAATGAGCCATGAATCTGCTTCTTAGTTTTTTAAGCCAAGATTTAGATCTTGGCTTTTTTTAATTATTTACCATTTATCTCTTTATCTAAATAGTATCCTGTATGTGAACCAGAGTTTTTATGATTTTGTGCTAAAAATTCAGGTGTTCCTTCATCAACAATCATTCCACCTTTATTTCCACCTTCAGGTCCCATATCAATAACCCAATCAGAATTTTTAATAACATCAAGATTATGTTCAATTACAAGTACAGAGTTTCCTAAATCAACTAAATGATGTAAAACTTTTGTTAATCTATCAACATCTGCAAAGTGAAGACCAGTTGTAGGCTCATCAAGTACATACAATGTATTTCCAGTATCTTTTTTACTCAATTCTTTAGATAGTTTAATTCTTTGAGCTTCACCACCAGAAAGTGTTACTGCATTTTGCCCTAAAGTGATATATCCAAGTCCAACATCACAAAGTGTTTGAAGTTTTGCATTGATTTTTGGAACTTTTGCAAAAAATTCTAAAGCTTCATCAACACTCATATTTAAAACATCAGAAATATTTTTTCCTTTGTATAAAATTTCCAAAGTTTGGGCATTATATTTTTTACCATTACAATC
>CAZDFZ010000002.1:0-23779 GCA_964504855.1 uncultured Aliarcobacter sp. | reverse complement strand
TTCATTTACAATACCTCTAATATCATATTGTCTAAATATTGTTTTACTAATCATTTGAACTTTCTAACTTTAGTAAAAATTCTTTTTTCTCTACTCCACCGTTATATCCATTTAATTTCCCATCACTTGAAATTACCCTATGACAAGGAACTATAATTGCTATCATATTTTGTGCATTTGCATTTGCAACTGCTCTATGAGCCTTTTCATTTTCAATTTTTATGGCTTGTTCTTTGTAACTAATAGTTTTTCCATAAGGAATATCAAGTAGTGCTTTCCAAGATTGTATTTGAAAAGATGAACCAATAAGTTGTAAAGGTATTTCAAAAGATTTTCTTTTTTTATTGAAATATTCTTCTAATTGAATTTTTAAAATATCAAGAATTTGATTATTCCCTGGAATTACATCTGCATTAAGAGTTTTTTTTAGTATTTCAATTTTTGCTTCTATGTTGTAAGGGGTAAAAAAACAAAGCATCACTATACCTTTTTTTGATGTAGCTGCAAACATTTCACCTAATGGAGTTTGAAAAGTAGTTGTTAAAATAATTTCTTTAGTTTGTGTTTTATATGGTCTCATAAGGGGAATTTTAACATAATCATATATAAGATATAATACTAAATGATAAAAAAATTTTATAAAAATATAAAAGTATTATATGTTGAAGATGATGAAGTTGCTAAAGAGAATGGAATTGAATATTTAGAAAATTTTTTTGAGCAAATTTATGAGGCTAGTGATGCTATTATTGCCTTACAACTTTATGAAAAATACCAACCTGATATTATAATTACAGATATACAAATGCCTAAATTAAATGGTTTGGAGTTTGTAAAAAGAATTAGACAAAAAGATAAAAAAACTCAAATTATAATAATTACTGCATTTTGTGATAAAGATTATTTATTAAAAGCTATAGAATTAGGTTTAGTTAAATATTTAGTAAAACCTGTATGTGAAAAAGAATTTGAAGAAGCACTTCTTTTATGTGTAGATAGTTTGGAAAACTCTCAAACAAATGTTATACAACTTGATGATAAAACTACTTTTGATATGTTTAATAAAAATTTAATTATTAATGATGAAATAATAAAACTTAGAACGAAGGAATTGGTTTTTTTAGAGCTTCTTTTAAAAAATAAAAATAGATATGTTAGTTATTCTGAAATTGAAAATTTTGTTTGGGATGATTCAGTTATGACAAAAGATGCTTTGAAAACATTAGTTAAAAATCTAAAAACTAAGATTCCTAAAAATCTTATCTTAAATCTTACAAATAGTGGCTACAAAATTAATGTTTGATGCTGATTTAATTTTATTTTATGGTATTACTTTTGGAATATTAATTATGACAATTGTATATACAATAATTAGATATATATATTCAAAAGAGATTTTTTATATAAGTTATGGATGTATGCAAATCTTTTCATTAATTTATATAGTTGCTTATAGTAAGTTATTTGCAATATCTTATTTAATTCAAGAGTTATCTTTAATAAGTGCTAGTTTATGTGCAGTGATTTTTGCTATAAATTTTTATGAAGGAAATTTTTTACCAAAAATTTCAAATTATAAAGAATTATTCATCAATACAATACTTTTAAATATTGTAATATTAACGTCTTTTTATCACTATATTTTATTTGAATATATTCCTTACACAATTATTTATGCAATTTTATTTATCTCTATTATTTTTAATTTAAAACAAGGTTTTAAACCAACTCTTATTTATGTCCTTGGATGGTCAATATTTTGTATATTATTATTTATTTTTGATTTTAAAAGTTTCTACAATCAAATGGGATATTTTGATTTAGTTTTGTTAGTATTTGCAATTGAAGCGATGCTTTTTACTATTTCTATAGCTTACAAATATAATGATTTAAAAAATAAAAATAAAAGTTTTGAAAAAATGATTTTACAACAATCTAAATTTGTAAAATCAGGAGAAATGATAGCAAATATAACTCATCAATTTAGACAGCCATTGAACAATATATCTTATATTTTGATTAATTTAAAAAAAAGATTTGATAATAAAAAATTAGATGAGATTTATTTTGATAAAAAAGTTTTACAAGCAAATGAACAATTACAATTTTTATCAAAAACAATTGATGATTTCAAAGATTTTTATACTATTACAAAAGAAAAAGAAATTTTTATAATAAAAGAATCTATAGAAAATGCAATAACAATAATAAATGCTGATTTAAAGGTACATAATGTTTTATTAGAATTAAATTTTGAAACATATGAAGATATTAAAATATTTGGAGTAAAAAGTGAATTTATTCAAGTTTTAGTATCAATTATTTCAAATTCAATTGATGTATTAAAAAGTATTAAAAAGCCGAAGATAAAGATAAGTGTTTTATCAAATAGTGCAGAAGTAATAATCATGTTGGAAGATAATGGAGGTGGAATAAAGCAAAAGAATTTGAAAAAAATATTTGAACCATATTTTACAACTAAAGAAAATGGAACAGGTATTGGTTTATATTTATCAAAAATGATTATTGAAGAGAGTTTTTTGGGAAGAATTAGTGTTGAAAATCAAAAAGAGGGTGCTAGATTTTCCCTCTTTATTGAAAAAGCGATTTAATTTTTTGGAATTAAAAAAGATATCTCTTTTTTTACTTTTATCTTTTCATTTTCTTTTGCAAAAATTTCTATTGAGATATTTGATGAGGTTTTATCAAAATTTTCAAATTTTTTAGTTGTTTCAATAATTAAAATTTTTTTCATTTTTTCACCAGCTTTTAATTCAAAATTTTCAAATCTTTTTATTTTAAAATTTTCATTATCAATCAATTTAACATCAAAAGTATAATTTTTATCTTGAGTGTTATGTATAGTTAAAATATAGTTATTTGATATTAAACCATTTTCTTTTTTATTATAAAGTTCTGTAGTTTTATTTACATTTACTAAAAAATTTTCCTTTTCAAGTGAAAAATAAAAAGCTAAAAATAAGGCTAAAAATAAAGATAAGAAATATATTATATTTCTTTTTGTAAAAATTGATATATCTTTTTTATTTAAAACTTTATTTGTGCTACCCCAATTTATCAAAGATTGTTTATTTAATTTTCCCATTACATTTGAACATGCATCACTGCATTCAAGGCAATTTATACATTCAACTTGTAAACCTTTTCGAATGTCAATATGTGTTGGACAAACTTTTACACAAGCTTCACAAGTTGTACATTCTTCTTTATTATTCCATTGATTAATTTTAAATATCGATTTGACATTATTTTCATAAACTTTTCCTCCTCGATTAAAATCATAAGTAACTTGTTTTGTATTATCATCATATAAAACCGATTGAATTCTTGAGTAAGGACAAACATAAATACAAAAATTTTCTTTCATAAAGATAATATCATATACTAAAAATATGGCTATAGATAAAATAGATAATATCATGAAACTATGTTCTTCTGGACTTTGAATATAAACAAAAAAATCTTCTGGAGGAACAAAATAAAACATAAAATTTGTAGAAATAATCAAAGTAATGGTAAACCATAAAAAAATAGCAAAATATTTCTTTATTTGATTTGATTTTTTCCCATAATCAATTTCTTTTTGTTTATTATTTATTTTTGTTAGGTCTAAAATAGTACTTTCGATTAAATCTCTATAAATAACTCTAAAAATAGTTTGTGGACAGCTCCATCCGCACCAAATTCTTCCAAATATTGATGTTAATGCAAAAATTCCAATAAATAAAAATATAAGTAAAAATGGCATAACATAAAATTCATTAACATTAAAAGCAATACCTAATATATGAAATTGTAATTTATCAAATGATAACAACAATATATGATTTTCATTAATAGTTACAAATGGTAATACCATTATAAATATAGTTAATATACTATAAACTAAGTATCTTTTTTTTCTAAACGACATATACAGCTCCTTTGTTTTTTTTATTGTAAAAAAAAATGGTGTTCTTTTGGTGGTATTTATTTTGAAAAATTAATTATATAAGCAGTATAATGTGGCAATTTAATGGAGGTTATGAAAGTGAGGAAATCAAAATATATCTTAGGAATTTTATTTTTAGGTATGGTAAGTTTATTTGCTGAATCAAATAGATATGATATGAAATCAGCTATAGTAGAGTATGAAATTGTTGGTACTGGTGATGTTATGGGAAGTAAAGCAACAGTAAGTGGAAATAGTAAGTTATACTTTAAAGATTTTGGTAAAATGGAATTTAGTGAAGAAAAGATTGCTCAAATTATTGATGGTGATAAAGAAGAAGAACATACAATTACTAAAATAGTAGGGAGTAAAATCTATAATGTTGATTTTAATGAACAAATTACTTATCAACAAGAGTTAGTTTTAGGAGATCAAGATAATCCATTTTTAAATCTTAAAAATAGTGATACGCTTATTTCTTTAGGAGCTAAAAAAATAGGAACAGAGGCTATCTTAGGTTACAAATGTGATATTTGGCAGTTAGGTGAAGATAAAATTTGGATATATAATACTGTTCCATTAAAATTTGTTAATAAATCTTTGGGAGTTATTCAAATTCAAGAAGCAAAATTAGCAGTTTTTAATATTGATATTAAAGATGACAAGTTTAAATTGCCTCCGTTTCCTATAAAAGCTATTGATGATGTATTAAGTACAGGTGGTACAGAAGAACCTGAGATGACACCAGAAGAAGAAAAAATGATGAAGAAGCCAATTAAAAAATAATTGTATTAATAAAACTTAATACAATTATTTATCTAAAAGCTATTTAATAGCTTTTAGATTTTCTTCTTTACATAAAATGATAGTAGTTATAATAAATGCTATAGAACCCACATAAGTATTAAACATCATAATTGCAAATACTGATGCAAACAATGATATTAATGTAAACTTTCTGTTGTTTATTAATAAAGCAAGTACTGATATACAAATTGCAATTACTCCGAATAGACCTATATATCCTAAGTAACCAATTTGATTTTTAAATCCACAAAGTAAAGTATCACCATTTAAATGACATTGAGCAATAATCTCTTTATTTGCTACAAAACCATATCTTAATGCAGTTGAAAAAATAAAGAATAAAACAGTATATTTTGCAATTTCTTTTAATTCAAATACTGAACTATTTTTACTTCCTCTAAATAAAATATATGCAAAAATCAGTGTAATTGTAATCCACACATTAGAAAAAATATTTAAAGAACTTTCGTTGTAATAAGATAATCCAGCTGTAATTAAAAGAACTAAAACTGATAATTTCTCAAATGCTTTAAATTGCATATCAGCAAATCTTCCACCATAAAGTAGAATAAATGAAATAGTTGAAATTACGAAAATATATACTTCAAAGTTTCTATATCTTCCCTCAAATGCAAGAACTATAGTTGAAATTAGTACAAAAATAAATGAACAATAAAATAACACCATTGGTAAACTATCTTTATTCAAATGTTTAGTTTTTAAAATTTCTCTTATTCCAATAATTTGTGGCTTCGTACCTTGTGCAATATTTGAAAGTACGAAATAATAAATTGAAATATGTGTAACTAAAACCAATGTTGCCCAAACAATTTCTCCATGAGATCTAACTGTAACATTAAATTGTTCCATTTGTAACATATATAATATTGCAAAAAGTGTATTTACACAAGTAAATAAAATTGCTTTATTTGAAGAAATAGTTGAATTTCTTAATAATAATGAAAATACTGAAACCAATAATATAGAACCAAGTGCTAACAATTTATAATTTGGAAAATCTGAAACATCTCCCGCAAATACATTTTTATCTGCTCTGTCTTTATCAAATAATCCCCAATATCCACCAACAGCACCTTCACTTACTCTTTTCCATGGTTGATCAAATGCTTCAATAATATTGTAATTCCAGTGTTTTTCTTCAGCTAATTTTACAAATTCTCTCACATAAAGGGCTTGATTAGTTTTACTTGGAAGTGCATCTTCTCTCATTCTTCCTTCACTTGGCCATCCAGTTTCACCAATTAAAATATCAGAAGTTTTTAAAATACTTTCAACTTCAATTCTAACATCAGCTAAATGTTTTATTGCATCTGTAATATTCATTGGATCATCTTCCCAATAAGGTAAAATGTGAATAGTTACAAAATCAGTTACTTCTTTAATATTTGGATATTTAAGCCAATATTCCCAAACATCAGCATAAGTAACTTTTGTATCAGGAAGAGCAGTTTTTACTTCTTTTATGTATTCATAAAGTCTTTTATCAGATAAATCACCTCTTAATAAAGCTTCATTTCCAACAACAACTGCTTTTACAATATCTTTATATTCAGTTGCTAGTTTGATAAGGGTATCAATCTCTTTTCTTGTTGGTTTTTCATCTCCATTTACCCAAGCACCCATCAACATTTTTAGATTATTTTCCTTAGCAATTTTAGGAATCATCTCTAAACCTACTGTTGAATAAGTTCTAATACATTCTGAATATTTTGAGATTAACTGTAAATCTTTTCTTACTAAATCCTCAGAAATTACTAATCCTTTATCCATCATAAAAGGAGAATCATCTTTTCCAAAAGGTGCATAAGATACACACTGAAGTTTTGAAAAATTATTTGAATTGTCTTTTAAAACAAAACCATTTCCTAAAATGCACCAAAAAAGTACGACTGTTACTAGACTTACTAGTGTTAATGTTATTTTTTTCATCTATTTCCTAATTTTAAGATTATCTAATTTGACCTTGACCATAAATTTTATATTTAAAAGTTGTTAGGTCATTTATTCCCATAGGTCCTCTTGAGTGAAGTTTATTTGTAGAAATTCCTACTTCTGCACCAAGACCAAAAGCTCCGCCATCTGTGAATCTTGTACTTGCATTTGCATAAACGCAAGCCGCATCAACTTCATTTAAAAATTTATTTACGGTAGAATAATTTTCACTTAAAATTGATTCAGAGTGGCTTGACCCATGTCTTTGAATATGAGTAATTGCTTCATCAATATTTTTTACAATTTTAATATTTAAAATATTTGCTAAATATTCAGTATCGTAATCTTCGAGTGTTGCAGGAATTGCGCTTATATATTTTAAAGTTTCCCCACATCCTTTTAAAATTGTACCTCTTTCTGTAAATGCATCTTCAAGACCTGTTAAAATATATGGTGCAATTTCTTCATGAATAAGTAAAGTTTCCATCGAATTACATGCACTTGGTCTTTGGCATTTGGCATTTATTGCAATATCAATAATTTTCGCAGGTGCTGCATCTTTATCCACATAAATATGACAAACACCTTTGTCATGTTTGATAACTGGAATAGAAGAATTTTCACTAACATATCTAATTAGTGATTCTCCACCTCTTGGAATTATTAAATCTACGTATTTATCTTCTTTTATAAGTTTTGCAACACCTTCTCTACTTGAATCAGGAAGTAGTGAAATAGCTTGTTCTGGTAGTTTATTTTTTGCTAATACATCTCTTAAAACAACAGCAATTGCTTTATTTGAGTGTTCAGCTTCTTTTCCGCCTTTTAAAACACACACATTGCCCCTTTTAAAACATAGAGCTGCTGTATCACTTGTAACATTTGGACGACTTTCATAAATAATACCAATTACACCTATTGGAATTGATACTTTTTGAATATTTAATCCTGATTCTGTTACCCAGCCATCTAAAATTCTTCCTACAGGTTCTTGTTGAGATGCTATTTGTCTAATAGCATTGGACATATCCATAACTCTTTCAGGCGTTAGAAGTAACCTATCAATTAAGGCTTCATCTAAATTATATAATATTGCTTGACTCATATCTTTTTCATTGTGAGAGATTATAAAATCACAATGATGTATTAAAGCATCTGCCATTTCATTTAGAACTTTGTTTTTAACAGCAGTACTAAGATTTGCAATAGTTCGGCTTGATTTTTTAGCCTCTTCTAAAAATGCTTGCATAATAATTCCTATTTGATTAATTTAAAAATTTATTTTAATGTTTAATTTTATTATAAAGTTGTGTATTTTAAGTTGAATCTACTTAAATAAGTCTTTTTTTTTATTTTTTATGAACTTAAAAGTATGCAAATAAATATATTTTATTCGCATACTCCACTATCTTTTAGAATCTCTTTTATTTGCATACATTTTTTATTATCAATATATAAATTTAACCATGATTCAACCCAATAAGGGATATTTCTTCCATTATTACCCCATGAATTAACACTTTGGTATTTCAATCCTAAGTATTGTGAAAAAGTTCGCTTATTAAAATTTGCTTTTTTTAATAATATTTTGAAATTTTCTTTTTCCATTTGTCCTCATTAAAAAATATGCAAAAGTATATCATAATAAATTAAAAAATATATAAATGAATATAATTTTAAGAAGAATATTATGTAAAAAAGTTTATAATATTAAATAGAAAATCAAGGATTATAAAATGAGAATAAAAGCATTTTTATCAAGTGGAAGATTTAAAATTATAAATGTAGTAAAGTTTGGTGATATGATAAATATAACTTCGGAATATCCAAGATGGGAATATGTTTTATAAAAAAATAAAAAAGTTATAGAAAATTTCACATAATTAAAAAAATGACGGGTTTGATTTGGTTTCCAATATGGCTACTAATGAGTATTATAGCCTTTAAAGATATAAAATTATTGATCAAAAATAGCTTGATAAATAAAATTGTATTACCAGGTAAATATAAGCCGATGAAAAGAATTATTTTTATAGTATTCGTAATTATGGGAGCAGGACTTTTAGTAAGTTGAGCAATTATTTGGTTTTTTCTCCAGATTCACACACATGCTCAATTAATTCAGTTTAAAAGAACATTGCTTTATGTACATTTTGAAGCAATCGTATTGATTATATTTTTTTAATGAATTTTGTATATCCTATTTTAGTTGCCGTAAAAGGTAAGATAAAAGGATTAATTACTTGTAAATATCCAAGAGAACATTTATTAGCACCTGATGTGTTGATAGATATAGAAAACAAAAAAGGAAATAAGGATGCAAACTCCTTTGAGAAGTGAAGACTTCTCTCCTTTTCATGATAACTTAAATGATTATACAAAAAAGATAATTGTTGAAAAGTTTTATGAAGATGAGATAGAGACAATTGAAGATTATGTAATTAAAGAGGATAAAATAGAATTTTTCCTAAATGGAAAAAGATTTTTATCTGTAATGAGTATAGCTTTACATCAAGATGCACATATAATTGGATTTTTACTAAGTGAAGCCGTAATAAATAGCTATGATGATGTTGAATCTGTAAAAATAAGTGAAGATGGATTAAAAGTAGAAGTTATTGCAAATGTAAGCGATGTTGGATATGCAAATCTTTTTAAAGAAAAAACCCTAACTTCTGGTTGTTGTATTGGAGTTACAGGTAATGCTGAAAAAGTTTTTGATTGTGCATTTATAAATAGTGATTATAAAGTAGAATCAAAAGATATTTTGTTAAATATGAGATTGTTTAATACATCTTCAAAACTCTTTGATAATACAGGATGTGTTCATAAAGCTGAACTTGTACTTGAAGATGGAACTATTTATGTTGCTGAAGATATAGGAAGACATAACGCAATCGATAAAGTTATTGGCTTAGCAAGTATAGATAAAAAAGATGTAAAAAGATCAGTTTTATACGCAACAGGTAGATTATCAATGGAAATGGTAGTAAAATGCGTAATGCATAAAATACCAATCGTTGTTTCAAAAGCAGCTGTAACCTTTCAAGGTATAAAATCAGCAAATGAACATGGTGTTACTCTTGTAGGATTTGCAAGGGGGAATAAAATGAATGTATATACCCACTCAGGAAGAATAAATGTCTAGTATTGATGATAATGTAATCGTAGAACTTGATAATGTACAAAAAGAACTGCTTCTTACAAACTTAGATGAAGATGGAAAACTATCTTGTTTAAAAGCTTTTAAAGTAGCAAGATTAATTGGTAGAAAACCAATAGAAATGAGTGCAATTACAAAAACTTTGGGTATAAAAATCACTAACTGTGAATTAGGTGTCTTTGGTAAATTAAAATTTAAAGACCCAAATGAAGATGTTTATAATAGATTAAAACAAAACTATATGGGACATGAAACTTTGGAATGTAAAGTTCTATGGGATGAAGCTCAAAAATCTACTTTAAAAACAGTAGGCTCAACAGTAAAAAACTCAGATATAGAAGTAAGTCATTGTCAACTTGGATGCTTTAGAACAAAAAATGGAAAGAAAAAAGTTGATTAGACTAAATGTCTTACAATATAATCCAATAAAATTGGATTTTTTAGATGATAATTACTCTTTAGATAGTTTACTTTCAAATGAAGAGTTTGATAATTTATGTAAAAAATATAAAGAAAAATTTAACTACCCAAAACTAAAAACCTTCTCTTTCTCTAAAGAGGGTTTTTTAGGGCTTTTACTTGAACTAAAAGGTAAAATTGCTCTTAGTGTTGGTGAATGTGAAGCTTTAATTGAGGGTGCAAAACTTTATGAATCTTTAGGATTTAAAATTATTTGGTTAAATCTAAATAAAGATGGGAAAGTAAATATAGATAAATTAAAAGATGAAAATATAGATTTTTTATTTTTATCTTCTTATGTTATGGATACATTTGTCAAAACTTCCCTTGATGAAATAAAAAATATAACAAAGGCAAAAATTATCTCAAATGGAAGTGCCCAAATTTCAACTTATAGTGATGCTATTTATTTTGATAATTATAAACTTTCAGGATATAACCTAAGTGGAGTTTTACTTTTTAATGATATAAATTTTGAACTTTTACAAATAGGCTTGATTGATACAATAGCTGTGAAAACTTGTTTTGAAGCTTTGAATAATCAAAAATTTAATTATGAGATGAAAGAGAAATTTTTACAAAAATTAAAAGATAAACTTCAAGATAATATTTATTTTTTTGTAGAACCAAATGATACCTTGCCTTACTCTTTACATTTTGGATTAAAAGGCATAAAAGCAAGAGAACTTATACGAACACTAGCTTTAAATAAAATATTTCTTACAAATGGGGAAGGATGCTCATTGGGCTATTCTAAACCATCAAGAATAATACAAGAGATGGGATATGATGAAATTACAAGTAGAAATTCAATACATTTTTCATTCAGTGAAATATTAGAAGAATCAAATATAAATAAGATTATTGATAAATTGCATTTAAAGTATATGCAACTTAAATTGTTTGTATAGCTTTAAGTATTTTAAAGAAAGTGTTAACTCCCTTTAAAAAGTATTAAATATTGTTTAAAGCTAAATTAGCTTTATCAATTAAAGATAATGGTACATTTATATCAAAAACTTTTGCATTTATATTAATAATTCCAAATGAATTTAATCTTTTTTTGTGTTTTTCTAAATATCTATTTGCATTATTTTCATCTGAAAATAAATAAATTCCACCTGCTTCTTTATTTACAGAATTTTCTGTCCAGATTTTCCAAATTAATCCTTCTTCTGTTGAAATATCTTTTGCTAATTCTTCAAAAGCTTTTGTCATTTCCTCTGCAAAAGGTCCTTCAATTGGAAAATCTATTTGTAATAATTTCATTATTAATCCTTTTTTATATACTTTTTAATGTTTTTGATTATAGATGCGTATAAATTATAATTAGCTGAAATATTTTTGATTGTAAGAATTTAATGTGGTGCGGTTAGCGAGATTTGAACTCGCACACCCGTAGGGCGCTACCACCTCAAGGTAGTGTGTCTACCGTTCCACCATAACCGCATAATTAAAAAAAGGTCAAGAAGAAAACTTCTTGACCTTTAGAGTTTTTATTAAATCTGTAGATTTAAAGATTACCCTAAAAATGGATTTGCATATAATGCAATCATAGCAACAACAAGTGCATAAATAACTTGAGCTTCGATCATCGCTAAAGCAATGAACATAGTAGTCATTAATTTTCCACCTAAACCTGGGTTTCTAGCAGTACCAGCAATAGTTGCAGCAGCAGTATTACCCATACCAATAGCACCACCAAGTGCAGCAAGACCTAATCCAATTCCAGCAGCTACTACAGAGTAAGCTTTTAAAGTTTGGTTAGCAACTTCACCATCAGCAGCAAATGCAACAGCAGCAATAGCTAACATTAAAAGAACGATTTTTTTCATTCTGAAATCCTTATATTTTTTTGTTTCAAAGTCTGTTCGGCTTGCGTATCCCTACTAAATACTTTGTTAGGTTGGATTGTATAGTAAAAAAAATAAAAAAAAGCTAAAACTTTTTATTTTCTCTTTCTTTATAAAATTTTGATAAAATATTGTTCATATTAATTAAAAGGTTACGAATGAAGAAAATATTTTTATTTCTAATTATGATAATTGTGCTTGGATTATCTATTGTATATATGTTTTTATTTACAAAATTTGGAAATGACAAAATGGCATCTTATATTGAAAATAAGGTGAATAGCGGACAAGAAGTGAAATTAAAAGTTAATGATTTTACTTTAACATCAAATCATTTAAGTTTTGATGCTTCAATAAATGATAATTCTGAAATAAATATTTCAGGAGATTTATCAATATTCAAAAAAACTGTTGATTTAAAATATGATATAAAAATCAATGATTTATCTACACTAAGAAATCTTACAAATCAAGATTTTAAAGGTCCATTATTTACAAATGGTATTTTTACTGGAAATGATAAAGAAGCAATTATTCAAGGGACTTCTAATATTGCAAATAGTCAAACAAAATACTATTTTAATATGGAAAATTATGAAGCAAGAAATATAAATATTCAAATGAAAAACGCAAAAATTGAAGATTTATTGACATTATTAAATAAACCTTTATATGTAAAAGGTGATTTAAACGTTATTGCAGATATTAAAAATGCTAATTTATCAAAATTAGATGGAATGGTTATAACTAAAATCACTAATGCAAAAATTGATAATGATATTTTAAATAAAGAATTAAATCAATCTTTAGCAACAGCAATTAATTTTCAAGGTGATATGAATGCTATTTTAACTCCAAACAAAGCAGAAATAAAAAGTAATCTAACAAGTCCTATTGCTGAGATTTTTATGAATAGAACAACAGTTGATTTATCAACAAAGAATATTAAATCTGATTATAAAATAGATGTTAAAAATTTAGCGAAACTGGAAGGAATAATTTCTAAAAAATTAAATGGACAATTTTTAACTAATGGTAATTTTAAAATAGTAGATAAAACTGTTCAAATTGAAGGTGATTCAAATATTCTAGAAGGAATTACAAAATATAGTGCAGAGTTTGTAAATTCTACTCCAACAGCTATGAAATTAGCAATAGAAAGTGCTAAATTAGAAAAACTTTTACAAGTATTAAATGAACCTATTTATGCAACAGGAGATTTAAATATATTGGCAAATATTAAAAGTGCAAATATTGATAAATTAGATGGAGATGTAAATACAAGAATTAGTAATGGGCTTATAATTGATAAAGTTGCAAGTGTAGTATTCAATCAAAATTTAACAGAAAAAATTAATTTCGATTTAAATATTGATACAAATTTAGTTGAAAAACAAGCTATTTCAAAAGCTAATATTGAAACATCAATAGGAAATCTTTCAACACAAAATACTGTATATAATGTAAAAGAAGCAACATTAAACAGTGATTATTTATTGAATATCCCATCTTTAGAAAAATTAAAAGATATTTTAAAAATGAATTTAAAAGGTAAACTTGATATAAAAGGAGAACTTTCAGATAAAGAAAGCGCTTTTGCTATTTTGGGAAAAGCTGATACTTTAAATGGGACATTAGATTTTAATTTAAAAAATAATAAGTTAAATGCGAATTTAAAAAATATTGATGTTCAAGAGTTATGTGCTATGTTAGATTATTCAAAAATATTTGATTCTAAAGCAAATTTTGTATTTGATTATGATTTATCTACAAAAAGAGGTGTTTTAGATGGTAAACTTATTAATGGACATTTTGCTGAAAATAATTTTGTAAACATAATCAAACATTTATCAAAACTTGATTTAACACAAGAACAATACGAAACTTTTGATATTAATACAAAAATTGATAATAGAGTGTTAACTTCAAATGTGATTATGAAAAGTAAAAATACACAAATTGATATAAAAGATTCAATGTTAGATTTAGAAAAAAATTTAACAGATACAAAGATAAATGTTAATATAAAAGATAAAACATTTGGATTAGGTTTAAAAGGTGATACATCAATGCCTAAAATATCTTTTGATGCGAAAGATTTAAAAGAACAAATAGAAAAACAAATTGAAAAGAAAAAAGACAAAATACAACAAAAACTAAATAAATTTTTAGGTGAAAATTAACTTAAAATTCTACTAATAAAAGATAGAGTTTTAAACTCTATCTTACTTTTTTTAACACCACAAATATTTTCTTAAATTGTTATGATAATTATTATCAATTTAAGAAAAATAAAAGTTTTATTCCGCTTTAATTCGTTAATGATAATTGATATTAAAATTAAAAAGGAATAAAATGTTGAATTTTAGCAAAAAAGTGATAGTTTCTTTATCTGTAGTTACAGCACTTGCATTAAGTTGTAGTGCAGATACACAACCTATCAGTGATAAGCAAGAATTAGCAAAACAAGATTCATTTTTAAATGCTTATGCAAACATAGCTTATGATGTTTATAATGATACGTTAAAAGATGCACAAGCTTTAAAAGATGCAATCGATAAATTTGCAAAGAAACCTACACAAGAGAATTTAAATAATGCAAAAAAAGCTTGGCTAAATGCAAGAGAATCTTATGGGCAAAGTGAAGCTTTCAGACTTTCAAAAGGACCTGTTGATGCAGAAGATGGATGGGTTGGTGAGGCTTATGGTTCATTAGAAGGGCAAATAAATCCTTGGCCACTAGATGAAAATATGATTGACTATACTATTGATGCAAATGGTAAAAGAACATCTGGAAATATTATTGATACTATTGGAAAATTTAATCCAGGTGGAGAAGATTCAAAAGAGGTTGATGTTACTAAAATTACAGTTGAAGCAATTACTGATTTAAATGAAAATGGTGGAAAAGCAAATATGGCAACTGGATACCATGCAATTGAGTTTTTATTATGGGGACAAGATCAAGATTATTCAAACTTCTTAAAAGATAAAGTTACAAAAGGTCCTCTAACAGCTGGGCAAAGACCTTTAAAAGATTTTACAAGTAATAAAAATGCTTCAAGAAGATTGGCATATTTATGTGCAAGTGCTGAAAAATTAGTAGCTGATTTAGAGGTTATTAAATCAGCTTGGGAAAAAAATGTTGATGGAAATAAAGGTTTATATCAAGCGGCATTTCTTGGAAAGTTAAATGGAGCAGATGCTTCAAAAAATATTGATTCAAAAGAAGCCTTAAAACAAATTATTGCAGGACTTGGAGTATTTATAAAATCTGAATTAGCAAATGAAAGAATTGCAGTTGCAGTTTTAACTCCAAGTGAAGAAGATGAACAGTCTTGTTTTTCAGATAATACACACAGAGATATTTTAAATGATTATGTAGGTTTTAAAAATGTACTTACAGCAACTTATAAAGGTAAAAAATATGGAACTTCTTTATTGGATGCAACAAATGATGAAATAAAAACAAGAATTTTAGAATTAATGAAATCAATTGAAGCAAAAATTGATAGTGTTGATACAGTTGCAAAAACTAAAGAACATTTTGATTATCAAATAAGACCAGAAAGTCCTCAAGCAAAAGTACTTATTAAACTTAAAAATGAGCTGAGAAAACTTGGTGATGAAATGGTAAATGTGGCAGCTGCTAATAATATTAGTTTAAGTACTGATGATGTTACAGATCCAGATGAAACAAAACTTTAATTTGTTTAAAAAGCTGTTTATCACAAAAAGCCTTGTAGTAATTTTTGCTACAGGGCTTTTTGCTGTTGATAATAGTAATAAAATTTTATCAAGTGATAAAAATAGTTCTTTAACTAAAGCTGTTAGTAGTTTGAATGATGAAGAGAGTGATAAATTTATGTTAGGTAAGAGTTTTTTCACAGTTCCATGGGTTGAAGCACCAAGTGTTACTACTGCAAGGGATGGACTTGGACCATTGTACAATGCAAATACTTGTATTTCTTGTCATCCTTCAAATGGAAGAGGAGTATTGTTTAACAAAGATGGTTTTGTTTCAAGGTCATTAATTGCTAAGTTATCTATAAAATCAAATGATTCAAAAGAACATTATGATTCTTTAAAATATAAAGGTTTTGTTCCAAATGAAATTTATGGTGGACAATTATCTATAAATTCAATCCATGGAGTAGATTTTGAAGGAAAGATAAAAGTAGATTTTGAAGAAGTTGAAGTGCTATTTCCTGATGGAGAAAAGCAAGTTTTATTGAAACCAAAATATAGTTTAGAAAATCTAAATTATGGACCACTATCAAAAGATACAAATATCTCTTATAGAATTGCTCCAACACTAAATGGTATGGGATTAATAGATTTAATTTCAAATGAAGATATTTTAAAAAATGTAGATGAAAATGATAGTAATAATGATGGAATAAGTGGTAGGGCAAATTATGTATATTCAAATATCACAAAAAAAGAAGAGTTAGGAAAATATACTTGGAAAGCTGGCGTTTATTCATTAAAAGAGCAAATAGCAAGTGCAGCACACAATGATATGGGATTGACAACTTCAATTTTTCCTTATGAAAATTGTACTTCATTTCAACAAAAATGCAATGATGCACCAAAAGCAAAAGATAAAATTGATTTGCCTGATGAAAGATTAGATGCTATTACTTTTTATTTGAAGAATTTAAAAGCATATAGTGCAAAGATTACAAATGATTATAAAGAAGGTTTAGAAATATTTGAACAAATCTCTTGTTCAAAGTGCCATATTAGTAGTTTTGATACTAAAAAAGGTTTTAAAGTTTATCCATATTCTGATTTTTTACTTCATGATATGGGGCAAGAGTTAAGTGATGGAAAAGTTGAATTTAAAGCAAGTGAGAGTGAGTGGAGAACTGCTCCTTTATGGGGATTAGCACTTCATGAAAAGATAAATAAAGAAAAACCTAGACTTTTACATGATGGACGTGCAAGAACTTTTCAAGAAGCGATTTTATGGCATGGGGGAGAAGCTTCTGTTAGTAAAGAGAATTATATGAATTTACCAAAAGAGCAAAGAGAAAAGTTAGTTAAATTTTTAGAGGAGTTATGATGAAAAAAGTGTTGTTTTTAGTGTTGTTATTTTCAACAATGGTTTTTGCAAATGAAAAGATATTAGTAAATATCATAAAAAATGTATCAATTCCAAATGTTGAAAATGCAATAAATGATGCGAAGATTTTACAAAAAGATGTAAATGCACAAAATTTTACAAACTTTTTAAAATCTTGGAAAAAAGTTGAGGCTTTATATTTTGCTGGGGATATTGATGAAAATTATGCAGATATTCCAAGATATATAGATGTTTATAATAATTTAAAAGAGGATTTAAACTCTCAATTAAAAAGGGTAGTTGAATCAAAAGATGAACCAAAAGTAGCACTATTTAAAAACTCTTTTAAAACTATAAATGCTTTGGAGTATGTTTTATTTAAAGATAAAGATATTTCAAAAAGACAAAAAGATTTAAGTGTTGTGATTTTGGATTCTATAATTGCAAATTTACAAAATATCAATAAAGTTTATAAAAACTATTTAGTATCTCCAAAAGATGAGAAATGGGAAAATGCTTTAGTTATAAATACTTTAATTTCAAGCTCTTACAGATTAAAAGAGTGGAGAATTGGAAATGCTAGTGGTAATGCGAGTAAATTTAAAAATGATCCTAAGAACGAAAGAGCTGAGTATTTTTTAAGTCAAAATTCATTTGCTGCAATTGATGCAATATTAGAAGCTCATAGACAAATAGTTGAAAAACACTCTTATTATGATTTTGCAGCATTTGCAATGGATAAAGGTGCAGCAATTCAACTTTTAGAGGTAATTGATAAATTAAAACAGATGCAAGAGGAGCTGAAAACTTTGCCTGTTGATGATTTTACAAAAGCCAATAATCTATTTACTCTTGCAAAAGAGTTACACAATGCTTATTATGTATCTTTGATTGGGCAATTAAGTATAACTGGAAAAATTTTAGATGCAGATGGAGATTAAAAAGTGAATAACTCTTTTGCATTTGAGTATTTAATAGATCCAAATAAAAGACTGTTTTGGGTTTATATAATCTCTTCAATACTATTGGGAATCTTATATTTTTATATAAATAAAAAAAATACAAGGGTAATAATGTCATCAAAACTTTGGTTACATCCAAGTGCAAAACTTGATTATTACTACTTTTTTTTATCATATTTTATAAATATATTTTTGTTAGTTCCTTTTATTGTAAGTGCAAAAACAGTTGCTTTTTATGTGAATAAATTTTTATATGAGCAGTTTGATTATTTTGATAATGATTTGTTTTCTTATACGCAAATAGTTCTTTTATACACAATTGCACTTTTTGTAGTAAGCGATTTTACTAGATATTGGTTACATAGGTTTTTGCATACGATTCCTATTTTATGGGAATTTCACAAAGTTCATCATAGTGCAAAGGTTTTAACTCCAATTACTTTTTATAGGGTTCATCCAGTTGAGAATTTTCTTTTTGCTTTGAGATACTCTTTAAGTGCTGGAGTTGTAACGGGAGTGTTTATATACTTTTTTGGTGCAATGATTGATATTTATATGATTTTTGGTGTGAATGTTTTTTTATTTCTATTTTCAACATTGGGAGCAAATTTAAGACATAGTCATGTGCCTTTTGCTTATTTTGCTTTTATTGAAAAGTGGTTTATGTCTCCAAAACAGCATCAAATACACCATAGTAATAAGTATTTTGATAAAAATTACGGTGGTTTTATTTCTGTATGGGATAGGGTTTTTGGAAGTTTAAAACTTTCAAATGAAGTTAGTGTTATGAAATTTGGTTTAAGAAAAAACCAAATGGCTGATTATTCATCTTTGAAAAGTCTATTATTTAGACCTTTTATAAATCTTTTAATAAAAAGGAAAAATTAAAATGAAAAAGTTAAAGTTAGTTTCTGTTGGAGTTTTTGCTCTTTTAAGTGTTTGCTTAAATGCAAATGAAATTTCACCAAAAGAGAGTTTAGGACAAGCACTATTTTTAGATAAAAATCTATCAAAAAATAGAACACAATCTTGTGCAACTTGTCACAATCCTGATGGTGGATTTGCAGATAATAGAACAAATGGGATAAAAAAGATGGCATCACTTGGGGATGATAATAAATCTTTGGGAAATAGACAAGCACCAACTGCAGCTTATTCTAAATTTTCTCCTGAGTTTCATTTTGATGAGAAAAAACAAAAATATATTGGAGGACAATTTTGGGATGGAAGAGCTAAAACTTTAGAAGAGCAAGCTGGAGGACCTCCACTAAATCCAATTGAAATGGGAATGAAGGATAAAAAAGAGGTAGTTGAGAGAATCAAAGAAAATAGTTATTATGTTCAAGCATTTAAAGAGCTTTTTGGAGATGATATTTTTTTTGATGAGGTAAAAACTTATGATGCAATGACTCAAGCAATCGCTTCATTTGAGCGAACTAATGCCTTTTCATCTTTTGATTCAAAATATGATAGATATTTAAAAGGTGAATATGATTTAACACCACTTGAAGATTTAGGAAAATCAATATTTTTCTCAAATAACAATAACTCATGCGCAACTTGTCACGTTTTAAAAGGGGAAGATAAAGAGGGTGAGACATTTACAAATTATGAATATCATAATATTGGAACACCATCAAATAAAACATTAAGAGCTAAAAATGGTGTTAGTGAGATAGACAAAGGATTAGCTGCAAATCCAAATATAACTGATGCTTCACAAACTGGAAAATATAAAGTTCCAACTCTAAGAAATGTAGCAGTTACAGCTCCATATATGCACAATGGAGTATTTTCAGATTTAAAAACTGTTATTGAATTTTATGATAAATATAACAACAAACAAAGAGCAATTAATCCAGAGACAAAAAAGCCTTGGGATGAGCCAGAAGTGAAAGAGAATATAGCGTTAAAAGAGCTAAAAGCACAAGAATTAACTGATAAAAAAGTAGAAGCTTTAGTAGAATTTCTGAAGCTTTTAACTGATAAAAAATATGAGTATTTATTGGATAAGAAGTAGGAAAGAGAACTTTTTTATAAAAAAAGAGATTAATAAAATAACAAATTACAATATTTTTTAGAATAAATAAATTTTTAGTTATTATTTTCAAAAGAGAAAATCTAAGGAGAGAGTTTATAAATGGAAAATATTGTAATTTATAATGAAGGAGAATTGGAGATAAAAGTTTCAGTTGAAAATGAAACAATTTGGTTGAGTGCAGAAAATATTGCAATGTTATTTAATGTAAATAGACCAGCTATTGTAAAACATATTGGCAATATATACAAAGATGATGAATTGAGTGGAAATTTAACCTGTTCCATTTTGGAACAAGTTGCAAAAGATGGAAAGAAAAGAAAAATCAATTTTTATAACCTTGATATGATAATCTCAATAGGATATAGAGTAAACTCTAAAAAAGCCACAAAATTCCGTCAATGGGCTACTTCAATACTGAAAAATTATATTCAAAATGGTTATGCTATAAATGAACATAAAATAAATGAGTTAAGATTATCTTCCCTTGAAAATGATGTAGCAAATATAAAATCCCATATAAAAAGTAGTTCTCTTGAACTAAAACAAGGAATATTTTTTAATAATGAAATTTTCGATGCTTATGTTTTTATTTCAGATTTAATAAAAAGTGCCAAAGAATCAATAATTTTAATTTATAATTATATAGATGAATCCATACTCACACTTTTTTCTAAAAACCAAAATATAAAAATTCAGATTTTTACTTCAACTATTTCCAAACAACTTCAACTTGATATAAATAAATATAATCAACAATACAGTAATTTGGAAGTAAAAATCACAAAAAATTTTCACGATAGATTTATGATACTTGATGATAATAATGTTTATCATATAGGTGCAAGTTTGAAGGATTTGGGTAATAAAATTTTTGCTTTTAGCAAAATAAGTATCGATTGTAACGATATTTTAAAAAGATTGTAACGTATGAAATAAATTCTTTAAGGTCAAAATAATTGACCTTAAAGTTTAAAGAATAATTCAACCAATGGAATTTTAAAGGTTTATATAAACCATCCCATCTTCAATCTTACTTTTATAAACACCTGTACATCCTGAGTCATTTCCAAGTGCTTCTCCACTTGCTAAATCTATTTCCCAACTATGAAGGGGGCAAGTTACGATTTTATCGTGAACCAATCCTTCACTAAGTTTTCCTTTTTTATGAGGGCAAATATTGTTTATTGCAAAGATTGAACCATCTCTTGTTTTAAAAATAGCTATTTCAAGTTCACCAATTTCTACTTTTCTTGATCCCATTGATGGGATATTTTCAATTTTTGTGATTTTATACCATTTTGCCATATTAAATTTCCTTTGCTTCAAAACTATGTGATTCTTCTGGATTGATTACGATTGGATCAAACTCTTTAGTAAATCCATCTTTTATTGCTTGTGCCCAAGGGTCAACTTGTGCTGTTTCTTGTGATATTTCAAATCTTTTTGCATACTCTTTTACTTGTTGTTTATCTAACATCACATCTTTGATATATTGCAAACCAGTTCGTTCAACCCAATGGGCTGTTCTTTCTAAGTAATATGAATCTTCTCTATGAAACTGCATAAATGCTTTTACATACTCTAATAATTCTTCATCAGTCTCCACTTTACAAAGTAGATCTGTAACTCGTACTTTTATACCACCATTTCCAGCAATATGAATCTCCCAACCAGAATCAACGCCAATAATTCCTAAATCTTTTATTGTAGCTTCTGCACAATTTCTTGGGCATCCTGAAACTGCAATTTTAAATTTATGTGGTGTCCAGCTTCCCCATGTGAGTTTTTCAATAACTACACCCATATTCATAGAGTCTTGAGTTCCAAATCTACACCATGTATTTCCAACACAAGTTTTTACAGTTCTTAAACCCTTTGCATAGGCTTGACCTGATACAAATCCAGCATCATTTAAGTCTTGCCACATAGGAGCTAATTGCTCTTTTTTGATTCCTAACATATCAAGTCTTTGCCCACCTGTGAATTTTACAGTTGGAACATTGTATTTCACAGCAATATCAGCTATATCTTTTAACTCTTTTGGAGATGTTAATCCTCCCCAAATTCTAGGAACCACAGAGTATGTTCCATCTTTTTGGATGTTTGCAAACATTCTGTCATTTACAAGTGCAGATCTTTTATCATTTTTATATTTATCATCGTTGTATTTTACAAGTAAGTAAAAGTTTACTGCAGGTCGGCATTTTGCACAACCATCGGCAGTTTTCCACTCAAGTTTAGAAAAAACATCATAAACAGTTTCAAATTCACCTTCATTTATTGCTGCTCTTATCTCTTTGTGTCCTAAAGTTGTACAGCTACAAATTCCTTCTTCAACAGCATTGTACTCATCACCTAAAGTGTTTACTAAAATTTGCTCAACCAAACCAAGACAAGAACCACAAGATGCTCCTGCTTTTGTACAAGATTTTACATCACTTAGTGATTTTAAATCTTTATCTTTTATAGCATTTACAATATCACCTTTACAAACACCATTACATCCACAAACTTCGTCATCATCACTCATAGAGTTTACATCATTTCCACCATGACCACTATCTCCACTTAAAGCAGATTTTCCAAATAAAATTTTAGTTCGTAAATCTGAAATATCTGTATGCTCTTTTAACAGTTTTAAATACCAAGAAGCATCAGCAGTATCTCCATATAAAACCATACCTATGATTTTGTTATCATAAATTACAAGTTTTTTATAAATACCAACTTTTTCATCAAGTAAGATTAACTCTTCAGTTGTCTCATCTCCTAAATAATCCCCAGCACTAAACAAATCAACACCAGATATTTTAAGTCGTGTAGATAGTGTAGAGCCTGCATATCCATCTGTTTGTTTACCAGCTAATTTTTTTGCTAAAACTTTTGCTTGTTCATATAAAGGTGCAACTAGACCATAAGTATTTCCAGCGTGTTCAACACACTCTCCAATAGCAAATATAGACTCATCACTTGTAGTTAAAAAATCATCAACTACTATTCCTTTGTTTACTGTTAAATCTGCCTCTTTTGCCAGTGCTGTGTTTGGAATGATACCAGTTGCAAATATCACAAGATTTGATTCAACGCTTGTTCCGTCATTGAACTCAACTCTTTCAACTTCACTAGAGCCAGAAATCTCACTAATAGTAGTACTTAGTTTAAACTCAATTCCATATTTTTCAAGATTTTTTTGAAGTAGTTTTCCACCAGTGCTATCAAGTTGTTGTGAAAGAATACTTCCACTTCTATGAACTAAGATAGTTTTGATACCGTGCATTGCTATTCCATAAGCAGCTTCAAGTCCAAGAAGTCCACCACCCACAACAACTGCTGTTTTTTCTTTGTTTATAGTTTCTAAAATAGTATCCACATCATATTTTAAAGTCTTCTATATTTAATACAAAATTAATCTCATAATTCTTAAATTGTGCATTTGTAAGCTTGAAAACTTTTTCAAAAACTTCATTTATACTAAAATGAATTTCAGTTTTATCTGTTCTAAAAAAGTTTCTAAAATCTTC
>CAZDFZ010000001.1:0-24085 GCA_964504855.1 uncultured Aliarcobacter sp. | reverse complement strand
ATATTTAACAGCTATCAAGCTTGATGAAGAAAATCAATTGTTATTCGCCTATGACATCAAAGATAAAATCATAGATGAACAAAGTGAAGGAATTTTAAGTGAAGTAAATGAGGTAATGTATCAAAAAATATCATCATACTTTCATATCAAGCCAGAGGATTTTGGAGTGCAAATGGTTTGAAATTTGAGCTAAATTTTGGTAAAATTCGTTTTGAATATCAAGCCCTAAGATGGGAGCGACTCTGCTAGTTCTTGAGGGCTGAATACAATTTTTAACGGTCTTAAATTCATATCTCGAAACTTTTCATCGTAATATTTTCACCATAACCACTTTCATTTGGATAACCAAGTGGATTGCATAAAAATTTTACATCATTTATCTCATACTCTATTGGATCATGAGTGTGTCCAAATACCCAATATTTCATAGTGCCATTTTGAAAATATTTACTTCCATCAAAAGTAAAAAATGTGTTTGTTTGGTTATTGTGATACTTTTTATCGATATGCTCTTCATCAAATGATGGATTTACATGAGTAATCATCACATCGCACTTTTGATAGATATTTTCTAATTTTTTGATTTCTATTTTAGAGATGGTATCAAAATGATTGATACCATAAATAAGCCTACTGTCGTTGATATATTGCTTCCAAAGTAAATTGATATAATTTGTATCAAACTGTTTAAAATATCGCTTCATATAGCCATCATCATACCAGCTATCACATCCTCCGAACTTTATACCATCGATTTTTACAATATCACCATCCAAACAATAGATATTTTTTTCTTTATTGATAAGTTTTCTTAGATTTTCAACCCTTTTAAATGAGTTATTTTCAAAACTATATCTTGCTTCACCATTTACAAGGTAATAATCATGATTTCCAAGTACACAGATGATATATTTGTAAAACTTTTTTTGAAAGATTTTAAGTACTTCTATGTTTTGAGCATTATAATGCCCAATGTCACCAGCTATAATCAAAACATCACCGATTGCTCTTGTACCATTATTCGTAAAAATTGGCTCAAAAAATGAAGAAACATTTTCAAGTGTCGTTAAGTGTAGTTTGAAATAAAAATCAAGATGTAAATCACTTAAAATATCAACTATCATACATTTCTCGGTAATAATCTATATAATTTGCTGTGGCTTGTGGATTTATATCCCAATAATATCGGCATAGCCTCCTATACAAAGTTAGCATTTTCTCATCGAAACAAAAATCCAGTAAGTAATCTAAAGTTCTTTGAATATGATTCTCATCTTGGTTTTGCTTTTCTATAATTTCATTTACAATAGGTGTATAAACTTTCAAAGCCTCATTTGCTAAATTTGAAAATTGTTTTACTATTGCTTTAATATCTGAAAATGGCATTTTTTATTTACTCTTTTCGTCTAGCTTCGTCTAAAAGTTTGTCTAACTTCGTCTAAACTTTTTTTGTTTTAGACAAATGCCAAGTTCGCCCTTCAGGCTCTATTTTACCACTTTTTCTTAATGCTTGAAGGTTGTTTTTCACCTTATTTTTCTTTTGTTCTTCGTCTAAAACATCAGGTAATTTGTCTAAAAGAATCTTTTCAAAATCTGCTCTTGTAGCACTTTTAAATTTTGCCAAATACTCTAAAATAATACTTTGGCAATATGTATCATCTATTCCTCTAAGTTTTATATACTCATCCTCTTGATTTGTATATTTCGCCACACTTGAAGATATATGTAAATTTGGTCGTTTCCCTTCGATGAGATTTTTTGCTTTTAAAACTTTGACTTCATCGGCACTAAGATTATGGTTTTTTTGCACTTTATCAAGTAAAATAATCTCTTCTAAAGAAAGATCAGGAATCGTTGCTAATTTTAGAGCATAGTTCATATCTAGCACTTTTCCCACTATGGTTACTTTTACAGAGTCATTTGAAAGCTCATACTCAGGGAGTGGAAAGTACTTTTTACTTTGGATTGTAAACATTTTCACAATCCCACTACCTATGGTATCGATAAGATTTAGATTTATCATCGCTTGAGCTAAAAATTTGTTTCTATATTTGATTTCAGGAGCATCAGTTTTTAGTACATTTTCTATAGTTTGTGGGATAAATGCCCCTTTATTTGCAAAGACTAATTTTCTATCTTCAAACTCCACTACATTTATTTTCCCACCCATTGAGTAATCTTGATGAGCTATACAGTTGTTCAGTGCTTCTCTTATGATAAATGGATGGTAGCTTTCAACTTCTTGAGGAAATAAAGAGTTTCCATCCATATATCTGTACTTTAAATTTCTGATTTTGTTATAAACAGCTTCAAGACTTAAAATAAACGGGCAAGTAAAATGCTCATAATCTTTTGCGATGTTATCTTTATCTTTGAGTATCCAGCTAATTTGTGCAACCGCAGGAGATAGCAAATATTCTGATTCACTTTTACCAAGAAGCAATATTGCAGTATTTGTGATTTTCCCTTTGATAGTTATCTTTGCTTTATTTAAAAAAGTAGTATCATCCCAAGCTTTTATCTCATCTGCAAGTTTTGGATTTTTTATCGCATAAAGTTCTCGTGCTTTTTGTATAGCTTCACTTGATAGATCCTCGATTGTTGCATCTTCACATATTTGAATACTCCAATCAAAATCACTATTTTTACTTCTGATTCTCTCTAGCTCTTCAAGGTTAAGAGGTTGAAGCTCTGAACTATCTCTTCCATAATAATGTCCCTTCCAAGCTATAGGAAGACCAAGCGGAGCTGATGGTATTTGAAATAAAATGACTCTTTTACCATCTAGTTCAGTTTCGTATATCTCTTTAAATGTGATTCTATTTGTAGTATGGTTGGCAACTTCTGCTTTTAGATTATGAAGTGCTTTTGTATCAGTCCTAAAGTTTGTACCCACCACACTTTTATCATCTTTGATACCAAACACAAGCCAAGCTTCACTTTTACCTATAAGATTTGCTTCATTTGAAAGTGCACTAAAATACTTGCCAATTTTGTCAAAATCATACTGATTTTTCGCTTCTTTGTACTCTAAAATCTCATTTTCATCATTTGTACTTAAAAATTGTTCGAGTTTTTTATCAATATCTATCATAATTAATTTACCTCTATATGTACTAAATTATTGGTTTTTTTCTTATAATTATAGCTACCATTCTTTGTTATATAGTCTTTATTTTGGACTGTTGTATATCTATAAAATTCTTCATCTTTACTATCTTTTTTGCATATGCCTTTTATTCGTTTACTTTTCAAAAGTTTTAAATTACGATTTTTTTCACATTGTTTTAATTCTATTTTCAAACTATTTTCCGTATGAGTATTTAATATTTCAAGTAAACAATTTTTAGGTCCATTCATAGGCTTATCACTTTCCTTTTTTAGTAAAGATCGAATCAATACTCCTCCGTACATAACTTCGTTGCTATCAAAACATATATCAAAACCATAACTATGAAAAAATATTTCACCAGCTTTTTGAATTCTTTTTATTACACTACAATCTCTGTGTTCAATTGAATTAAAATATAATTCAACTTCTTCAAAAAAATATTCTTTCTCATTAACTTTGAGATAATGCCCATTTAGAAGTGTATTTATAAATGTATCTAATTTTTCAACTTCAAAGTTATCAAACAAATTGCTCATTCTCAACTCTTTGTCAAATCAGCTATAACAGCTTGTAAAACTTTCCAACTGATTTCTGCGGTATGTTTATTTGGATTAAAATTTTGCATTGCTTGCTGTCTTGGATGAATATAATTTCTAAACTCTTTCAGGCTATGACTATAATTTTTAATGTGGAGTTGAATATAACCTGTTTCATAAGCTACATTGATAAGATTATCAAGTGTCCACTCTGTAAGCTTTCTGATTTTTCCATCTTTTTCTTTTGGTGCAGATTTTGATGTATTAAATTTTTGTGGATTTTGAGTTGCTATATGAAGCAATAATCCCTCTAAAGTGCTACCACATAAAAAAATTACAGCAAGAGAAGCTTCACTATGAAGAGATTTTTTTATCTCATCAAGTCTTTGATTAATTACTTCTTCAAATTGGAAATCTAATCCCAATGATGATAAATCAACTTTAGAAAACTCTTGTTTTAAAAATTCATTTTCCGTAAGTTCTTTATTGAGAATAGGTTCTTTATTTGTAATACCAAGTAAAGTGTTTATATAACCAAGAGCTAAAATTTTATCTTTATCCTCTATTGTTTCAGTTTGACTGGCTAGTTCTAAAAGTCCTTTTAATACACTTCCCACCATCTTATCATTTTCAAGTTCCCAAAACGCTCTTAGTCGTTTCATCTTTGAAGTACCATGGATATAATATTTTTTAGAATCTATATTGACATGAAAATCTTTGAAAAATTCACTAAAAGTTCTATCTGTAAAATTTAATACATATCCACCTCTGTCAAAAAGTTTTTCAAACAGTTGTTTTTGATTAAAGTTGAGATTTGCCATTATAAAAACTCACTTCTAATGAAAGTAATTTTAGCTTTTTTCATTACTTGCCAATTGTCACATAATCCAGCATTCAAAACTTCATATACAAAAATCCAGTACTCATCAATATCATCTTTAAGTGTATTTGCCAAATCTCTATACTTTTTACCAATAGTTGTGCGATTAAAATTACTAGAAGAATTTAAATATTTTTTATCGTGTAAATATGCCAATAATAACAAAATAGCATCATTAGAATTTTCTACTTTTTCAAACAAATTGTCAATAAGTAAAAAATCATATTTCAAACTAAAAAATAGAGCATAACTCATCGCTTCATAAAGTTTTTTAGAGTTTCCAAGTTGAAATAAATCTTGTGAAATTTTTTCTATTTTGGACTTATCAATTGAAAAAGCAGTAAATATCTTATCATCAAGTAAAGGTAATAAATATGGATACAATAACACCAAATGATGAACCGTTTTTATAAAATAATCTTTTGCATTTACTGTCATCTCTTTTTTTGCTAAAACTTTGATTGCATAATTTAAAATAGCACTATTTTCTTTATTATGAAACATCAAATCAAGTGCAATATCAAGATAAGCTCTTACTTCACTTAGTTTCAATTTATCATCATTGGAAAAAATGAAAGAGTTTAATTTTCTAACCCAATTCTCTGTTGAAGCCAAAGGTAATTTTAAAATCTCAGTTTTTTTATGATTGAGCATTAAGCCGTATTTTTTTAACTCTGCAGATAAATCCACTAAAAACTCTTCTGCTTTTTCTTTTGTTTCAACATAACAAGTATAATCATCAATATTACGAATATATCTATATTCATTTTTATGCTCATACAATGCTTTATCAACAGTGGTTAAAATTATTTCTGATATAAGATTAGAAGCATGGCTCCCTATTAAAATACCATGTGTTTCACCATCTTTCAAGTTTCTAGTAGTTTTATCAATTTGATTAAACCACTCATGGCTATCCATAGGCTTTGATTTCTTTTTAGCTTCTTCTTTACCTACCAATGCCCAAGATAAAGAATGTGTATAAATACTTGGAAAGCAATTTGATATATCTGCCTTTACCACATACCGTTTTCCAATTAACAAGTTAGGCTCAGGATAATCATCTGTGCAAAAATTTTTATGATTCATTTCAAAAAGATGATTTTGTATTAATACTGGATAATCGTCCAAATCAATATCATCTAGGTCTTGATAGCATGTATTAAATACTTTAAAACTATCATCTATTTTTCTTATATGAATCCTACTTACTCTATGTTCTTGGTTCAATGTTTGTTTTTGAAAATATTCAAGCAATTTATCCCAATTATCAGACAAAACTTTACATTGATTATGATAAGCAATTGGATTAGGAATAGCTAAAATTCTAGGTACATTTATATTTCTGATACTTTCATAATAAATATACTTTTTTTCAGAGTTATCAAAAGTAAATCTAGCTGGAGGTGTTTTACAAAAATCCAAAAAATTCTCAGCAGTTAAAAAAGGTGGTATTTTTTCTGCAAATAAACCATATCCAAGTAAACCATCAAATAGTTCATCTTTTGAGATTTCACTAAGTAATTCATAGTATGATTTTTTAGCCATTTATTATTTCTCCAAGCTTATTTATCAAAACTATTTCTCTTGTATCAAATTTTTCCAACCATTTTTTAATTGTTTTTGGTTTGTCATTTTTATATTTAATATCAGATGTAAAATAATAAACTTTTCCATCATCATGTAAAAAAGCACCGTAAATTTCGTTTGTATTTGTATATATTAAAATTGCTTCATAAATTGTGTACATGCCAGCTACACCAGTTGTTATTACATTTGCATCAAAAGGGTCTAAATTATCTTCAATATGAATATCACAAATACATTTCAAAAACTCTTCAAAATATTTTTTTGTAAGCTCATCATGTATTTTAGAAAGTAAAAGATCATTCAATTCAACCCTATCGTAAAATACATCTTTTTTTAATTTGTAATCTCCATCATACATAACTCGCATGCCGTGGAAACTTCTACATCCTAAATTCTCATGTACTTGAATAACATCATTAAATTTAGTAAATGTTATTACACATTTGCCATCTTTATTATAAGCATCATTAGAAATATATTGAGCTTCGTTACCAGAAAGTATAGTCGCTTTACCATCTAAATCACCCACATGAGAACCATGAATCACTGTCAAGTTAAAATCGAAAGAATTATCATAAACATTTGTGATTTTAAGAATTCCTCCATAACATAAAGCACTACTTTCAATTTCCCAGTTTCCGAACCATCTATTTTTAGTTTGCCAATCAATCTTTTGTAAGATCACTTTTGTAAATTCATAAGGTGTTTTAAAATTCAAATCAATATAAGAAACTGTCGAGTAAAGTCCTGGTATTTCAGTATTATCAAACCTTGCGGGTAAAATATACTCTTCTGACTCTCGATATGCTCTTTCTTGCATAGATTTTCTTTCATGAGTAGTCCAAGCTTTTTTTGCATAATGTTCTGATATAAACATAACAGTATATTTTGCTTTATTTTTATAGATTTCCTGTAAATAGTCTATTAAATTTTTACCCCAAAGTGTATGTTCTTCAAATTTATCATAAAAAACTCGAACGCCATAAATTTTTAAAGTTTGAGCAACTTCTTCAACATAATCTCTATTTTCACCTGCGAAAGACAAAGCAATATCATAGTCATAATTTTTTAACTCAAGTTCTCTCATATGTGATACCACTCAGGAAAATCATCTTTTAACAATATAAAGTTAATCTTATCTTCATCTTTTATAATTGATTCATCTATAAGAGTATTTAATACTTTATTCTCCAATATATCATTCATTGATTTTAAAAAACTATCCGTCAAACATCTTTTAAATTTACTGGCATATGCTTCAAGATTATTTGCTTCAAAAATAAAATGATTTTCTTCTGGTAACCATTCAAAACTCTCAAGTTTTTGTTTTTTACCTAGGTAAATATTTGAAAAATTATTGACAACAGAATTCTTAAATCCTTTAATGTAATACTCATTAATGTTTTCGTAAATTAATTTACCTAAGGCATGTTTATCATTAATCAATACGATATCAAATCCATTATAATGATTATTTGCTACTACAGCGAAATATCTATCATTAATATTTTTATTTATATCCGTCCAAGAATATTTTTGAGAATAATCTTTTACATTTAAAGCTTCTTTTTTCTCAAGAACGACTGATTGATAAACTAATCCTTCTAGATCTGAGATATAAACTTCATTTTGAATGGTTAGAGGTTCAATAAATTGATAAAAGTAATTTATTGAAATAAAGTTATCTACAACAATAAATTTATAATCATTATTATAAAAATAAGGTATCAATATTTGTAAATTAGTATGATTATTTAAATAAGCTTCTTTAATAACTGCAACTTTAATTTGTAAATCTTGAGGTAGTTTCTGATAAAAATAGCTAAAACTTGAAAATTCATTACTATACTCAAACTTTTGTCCATCTTGTTTTAATGTTGTTATCAAACTAAACATTTGTATATTTACTAAAAAATCAAATTCATTCTGAAACCTTATAACATTACCTCTTCCATCGGCTAAGTGATGATACATATTAAAAAAATTTCTTTTATATATTTCTTGATTTGCTTCAAAATAATCTATGATTTTCTGAGCAACCTTACTTTTTAAAGCAATTAGATGTTCATCGTCTTTTACACTATTTCTTGAAGCTTTCAAAGATAATTTTTTAACATTTGGTATATTAATTTTATACCTTATATTTTGTATCCATAAAGGGTGAAGAGGAATTTGATTTTTTTTATTTGTAATAACAAAATTTTGTTGTGCCAATTTATTTTCATCTAAATATTGATGCATGCCTTGTTTTTTATGTAGTACAACATAACCCTCTAATTCATCAGCGTCTTTATCAAAAGGTATTAAAATCAATCCATCAAGTTCAGAAAAATGTTTAGGTATGATGATATCTTGATTTTCAAATTTTTTATCTTCTATGCCATTTTGCTTTAAAAGAATAGGTATTTGGTAGTTAGTCATATTTATTTCTATTATTTTATCTATAGATTTATTTTCAAGCTTTTCTAAAAAATCATCATGTAACTTTAATTTGATTCTTGTTCCATGAGTATTAAATGAAGTTGTTAATTTTGTGATGTATTTATTTGAAATATCCATAATGTAATGTATTGGTAAATATCCTTCTTTAAATGATTCTATCTCAATACTATCTGATACCATAAAACATGATAATATGCCTATTCCAAAATTACTTATTGGTTGGAAACCACACTCTTCTCTTGAAAAATACTTACTTTTATAAAAACTTTGACCTATTTTAATAACATAATTGCGAAAAGTGTCTTCATCAATTCCTATCCCATTATCTCTAATTTCAAGAGTCTTTTCTGATGAATTATAGTTGATAATAATTTTAGGATCATATTCCGCAGAAAATTCATCTTTAATTTTTTCATATTTATCTTTATAATATTTACAAGCATCGTAAGAATTTTGGATAAGCTCTCTTAAAAAAATATCTACATTATCATAAAGTTCTGTTCCCATTAAAATGTTAAGAACTTTTTCATAGTCAAAATTTATTTCTAGTTTTGTATATTCATATCCATTTGGTTGAATATTGATATAAACTTCTTTGGAAAGCTTTAAAAAGTATTTATCTTTATTAGAATTGCTTTCCAAAAGCTTCATGCTTTCTTTTCTTTCTATTTCAATCCATTCAATAAAACTTTCTATTTTTCTATGTGATTGAATCGTTTTCGGTTTGGCTTCAAATCGTATCTCTATAGAATTATATGTTCGACCTTGTATAGCTTGATGTTTTTGCCACTCTTCAACACTAATATTATTTTTTAAACCGATATGTTTGAATAAAAAATATGGTGTTCTAGTTATATCAAAATCTAAAATATCACCAAGGCGTAATAAAATGGCTAAATATTGAACATTAACATTAAATGAATCAATTATTGTGCTAAGAGGATATTTTGCAGTATCGGTCAATTTTGATACAGGTAGCTCATGACTTTCTATAACATTTTTAATCCATTGGCTGATATCGATACTATTAAAAGTAAAATCTATTTTATAAATTGAAAAATCATTTTTAAATTTATCAATATATTCTAAACTTCTTTTTACATGGGTTCGTCTAATTAACTCAGTTAATATTTCTTCTTCACTTATACTATTTTCAAATTCAAGTGTGATTTTTGTAAACTCTGAACTCGTTTTTAATTTTAAAGCTTCTTCTTGATTAATAACCATTCCTATATCATGAAATAAAATAGCATAAATTAAAATTTGTAATTCAACAATATTTAGTTCAACCTCATTTGGCAGAATTTCTCCAATAATATTTAAAATATTAATACAATGATTTATATCATGAAGCGTATATTCTGGCATAAATTGAGGTATGTTCGACAATATCTTTTCTGCAACTTTTATCGCTTCATTTTGAATATTTAAACTAATTTTTGGATTTGACTGTTCTAGTTCATGTAATTTTTGAAACAATTTAGTACTAGTAATATTTAAACTCATCTCTTCACCCTCTCTTTATCACTTAATATCTACTCCCCAACCACACCAACAATCTCTCTAAAACTCTCCAATCCAGCTTCCAAATCATCAATAATCTCATTTGCTAAGATATCTGGGTCAGGAAGATTGTCTAAATCTGCCAAGCTTTTATCTTTGAGCCAAAAGATATCCAAGCTTGTTTTATCTCTTGTGATGATATCTTCATATTTGAATTTTCTCCATCTACCCTCTGGATTCTCTTCGCTGTAAGTTTCAACTCTATTGTGTCTATTTGTTGGGTTATAGCACTTTATAAAGTCTTGTAAATCTTCAAGCTTCATAGGATTTTTCTTTAGTGTGAAGTGGATATTTGTTCTAAAGTCATATATCCATACCTCTTTTGTCCAAGGTTCTTTACTAGCAGGTTTATTATCAAAAAAGAGTACATTTGCTTTTACCCCTTGTTTGTAAAATATTCCTGTAGGAAGTCTAAATATGGTGTGAAGCTCTGTAGTTTTCATAAGCTCTTTTCGTACTGTCTCACCTGCACCTCCTTCAAAGAGGACATTATCAGGAAGAACTACTGCGGCTTGCCCTGTTGTCTTTAGAAGTGTTTTGATATGTTGCATAAAGTTAAGCTGTTTGTTTGAGCTTGTAGCCCAGAAGTCTTGACGATTGTAAACTAAGTCCTCTTTTTCTACATCTCCCTCTTCATTGGTAAAGGTCATTGAACTTTTTTTACCAAATGGTGGATTTGCTAAAACATAATCAAATCTTTTCCCCTCATCAGCTATCAGCGCATCATTTGGCGATATAAAGCTCTCTCCATCTATCTCACCAATATTGTGCAAAAAGAGGTTCATAAGTGCCATTCTTCTTGTGTTTGCTACTATCTCATTTCCATAGAAAGTTTTGTTTTTCAAAAACTCTTTTTGTTCTCTATCTAAGTCATGATTTTTTACTATGTAGTCATAAGCAGCTAAGAAGAACCCACCTGTTCCACATGCTGGGTCGGTTATGCTTTTATTTGGTTCTGGTCTTACACACTCCACCATCGCTTGGATAAGTGCTCTAGGTGTAAAGTATTGACCCGCTCCACTTTTAGTATCTTCTGCATTTTTTTCTAAGAGTCCCTCATAGATTTTCCCTTTGAGGTCACTTCCAAACATCGACCAGTTTTCACGGTTTACCATATCTATGATTTTATAAAGTTTTGCAGGGTCTTGGATTTTGTTTTGGCTTTTGGTAAAGATTTGCCCTAGCATCCCTTTTGCGGTAGATAACTCACGAAGTAGCTCACTATAGTGCACTTCTAGTTCAGCTCCTCTTTTCTCTGTCAAACTCTCCCAGCCATACCCTTGCGGAATATTTAGCTTTCTATTGTAAGGTGGTTTGCTATACTCATCTGCCATTTTTAAAAAGAGCAAATAAGTAAGCTGTTCTAAATAATCTCCATACCCCACTCCATCATCACGGAGCATACTTGCAAATCCCCAAACTTTACTTACTACACTTGATGCGTTATTTGATTCGTTCATTATTTATCTCTCTTCTTTAATTCTTTTTAGTAGTGCTTGGGCACTTTCATATTCTGGATGATTTTTTATGTTTTCTAGCTCTTGAACACTTAGAAGTTTCCCCTCAAAAGCTTTTTTGAGAATGCTTTGTCGCAAAGCTTCTGATTTGGCTAGTGATGTTTCGATAGTCTCTTCTATTTTATCGCAGACACTAAGTTTTGACTCAATTTCTTGAACTATCACTTTTTGTTCTTCAAATGACATCAATGGCATTAGCATATTTGAAATTCTGTTTTTATTGAGTGCTTTTTGATTATTACCAGAACCAATTCTTCTCGTTTCTTGATATGTATAGTAAAAGAAGTTATAAAGTAGTTTTGAAGAAAGGCAATTTTGGTTTACTCTTAAAGCTGCTGTATTTTGATTATGACAAGCTTCAATTTCTAATATGGCTGATTGTCCTCTAGTTTTACCTTCTCCTATCATCGCTAACATAACCGTGCCAACTGGATGTACATTGGTTGAAGCATTATTAAGTCCATCTTCGGTAATAGTTTCTTCTGTTTTAATAATGTTTTTAAATGCAACTTCGCCACTACTTACCCAATTTATATTTCCATTCCAGTATGAAGGCATTTTTCGACTAGGAGTTGAACCAATATACACTTCGTATATTTCACCAAGTTTATGATAAGCCCAATTTTCAGGCAATACAGTATTTAATGCATTTGTTTCATTGTCTTCGTCTATCATAGGCTTATAAGGTTGTGGCTTTTTAGGTTTCGTTCCTTGTTCTCCATTTTCTTTCCACTCTTTTATAGCTTGTTTCCACTCTTCAAGTTGTTGTTTATAGTGAACTTCACGCTCTTTTTTTATCTGTTCTAGCAGTTCATCTGCTGTTGGAAGATTGGTTTGTTTTTCTCTCCACTCTTTTGTCAGCTCCCCCTCAAAAGCTTTTTTAAGTACCGCTTGGCGGTAGATTTTGAGTTTTGCTTGTGCGGTTTTGAGGTTTGCCACCCCATTATCAAGCTCTGAAAAGAGTTGCTCTATTTTTGAAACGATTGCTTTTTGTTCAAGAATAGGTTTTATATTAACTTCATAATCTGTAAAATTTCCCATTCGTATATAATTAGTTGCCGAACCGTATTGCTTGTCACTATTTATATTTTTCCAATTTCTTAGCATATGATAATAAAGATATTTTGGAATTATTTTTATATTATCAATTACATAAGTTCTTTGATAAGCGTCAAACTCTCCATTATAATAAAATACCTCTCCAACATTTGCACCATTTCCTGGAAGAATTAAACATTCCCCTTTAAATCGTTGTGTATCACAATATAAATGCTCAAATGCACATGTATAAAATCTATATTTTCCATTTGATACTTCATGATTTGCATCATGTTTACCAGTTTGGATTTTTGATATTTCATCTAATTTTAAAAACATCTAAGCCGCCAACGCTTCATTAAGTTCATCTATAATTTTATTCATCTCATCTCCAAATAGTTGCCACATTTTTCCTCTTCCACCTTGTGCATCAAATGGAGTATAGTCTAAGTCATCTATCTCTACATGTAAGCTTGTAGCTATATGCTCTTTTATCATCCTTAGCCACTCCATTTGCTCTGCTGTATATTTCAAACTTCCTGCTTGTTTTGCAAAGACCCATTTTTGGAAGTTTTTGTCTATAGTTAGGTCATAGCCCGTGAGCTTACTATCTAACCCAGTGAGTCGTCGCAGTATCGATACTAAAGCTATTATCTCACTTCTTGGGCTTTGTGGGTTTGTCTCTTCTAGTTGTCTAAAAGCTTGCCATACAATGCTAGGAGCAAGGCGAGGTTTATTTGCCTTGATGTGAGAGAGTAGCTCTTTTACCATCTTTGATGTTAGCTCTCTTCTTCTATGTGGTTCATTGTAGAAGATTTTTAGAGCTGTTATCTCATCTTTATGCTCTTCTATATAAGCTTGAAATTCTATGATGATTTCATTTGCTTTGTCTGTAGAGTCTTTATCCCAGTCTGCTACTAATACAGTATCAAGGTTTACTACATCGATGATTTGTTCATGCACACGTCTAACATTTTCAAGGTAGTCGTTTAGCTCTCCATTAAAAGTTGTTTGCACCTCTTTTATAAGTTCTTCTTGCGGTACAGTTTCCAGCACATCTGGGTCATAGACATTTAGCAGGTCTTTGATGATATGATTGATACTTTTACCACCACTTAGTTCTATAATTTTCTCTTTTTCATCTTCGGTGATTTGCTTATCTAGCCTTATGAGTCTGTTTGCAAGGGAAGTGAAAAGGTCTTCATCTGTTGCACCCATTAGCACTGCTCCAAGGAGGTCTTTCATAGGTACGGATGGTTTTCGCTCTAGTGGTCGGCTATCTGTTTTTTTAGATTTTGTAGCACCTATGGCATCTACCACGACAAAGTGCGTTTTTACTTTTGCCATTCTTGATACTTGTTGCAGGTCATCATCGTTGATAGTTCTGCTTCCTCTTCCTATCATCTGTTGGAAATAGTTTGTACTTTTTACATCTCTCATAAATAGCAATACTTCAAGAGGTTTGATATCTGTTCCCGTGGCTATCATATCGACTGTTACGGCTATTCGAGGGTTGTAGTTGTTTCTAAATTTGTTGATAACTGATTTTGGGTCTTCATCTATCTTGTAAGTCACTTTTTTACAAAAGTCATTTCCCTCTCCAAACTCTTCACGCACTATCTTGATGATGTCATCTGCATGGGAGTCTGTTTTAGCGAATATTAGTGTTTTTGGTACTTCCATTTCGCCGTTTTCATCTATACGATTTGGGAAGATTTTTGGTAAATTCTCTTTATAAGCTTTGATGATATTTCTTATCTGGCTTGGGTTTACCACATCCTTATCAAGCTTATTTGAAGTGTAAATCTCTTCCTCTTCTGTTCGCTCCCATCTTTTTCTTCGGCTTAGTTTTTCTCTTTTTTCGATGAGCTCTTTTGCCTCTATCTTTGCACCGTTTTTTGTTATCTCTGTTTCGATTACAAAGACATCATAAGGTACATTTACTCCATCTGCTACTGATTCTTCATAGGTGTATTCACTCACTACATTTTCATTGAAAAATCCAAATGTTCTTTTATCAGGTGTAGCTGTAAGCCCTACGAGGTATGAGTCAAAGTAGTCTAATACTTGTTGCCAAAGGTTATAGATAGATCGGTGGCACTCATCTATAACGATAAAATCAAAAGTTTCTATACCGTATTTTTCATTGTACACCACTGGCAGTGGCTCTTTAGGTTTCCAGCTTGATTCGTTTGGGTTTTCTTCTTCGGCTTTGTCGTCTAGCTCTTCACCTTTTAGGATAGAGTAAAGTCTTTGAATAGTTGAGATACACACTTGTGCATCACTTGCTATATAGCTTGAACTAAGTCTTTGAACATTATAAAGCTCTGTAAATTTTCTATTGTCATCTTGTGGGACAAACTTCATAAACTCTTGTTCTGCTTGTTCTCCTAAGTTTTTTGTATCTACAAGAAAAAGTATCCTATTGGCTTTTGCAAACTTTAGAAGTCTATAGATAAATGAAGCTGCTGTAAATGTTTTACCTGCTCCTGTAGCCATTTGTATAAGTGCTCTTGGTTTGTTTTGTTTAAATGAGCTTTCAAGATTTCTAATGGCTTTGATTTGAGCTGGTCTGAAACCATCAGTTTCTAGCTCAGGAATATCAAAAAATCTTCCCCTTAGAGTTTTGTCTTGTTTTGACCATGAAAGTAAAGTTTTGGGAGTATGAAAGCTAAATATTTCTCTAGCTCTTGGTTTTGGGTCTTGATAGTCTGTAAATCTTGTAAGTGCTCCCGTACTTTCATAGACAAATCGTAAAGGGTCGTTGTTTAAATATTTTAGTTTGGCATTAGCATAGCCAGATGATTGTTCTTCTACAGTTGAGAGATTTTGTCCAACATCTTCTTTTTTTGCTTCAACAATTCCAACAGGCTTTCTATCTACAAAAAGAACATAATCAGCTGGTCCTACATCTGTTTGGTACTCTTTTATAGCAATTCCAAGTGATTCGTTCCAGTTGATTTTTTTGGCACTTTGTATTGTCCAACCTGCATTTCGTAGTAACTTATCTATGTTGTCTCTTGCAAATTGTTCTGGGTTTTGGTTTATATCATTTGTACTCATAGTTTACTTCTCATCCGCAGCTTTACCGCTTTTTACCCATGCATCAACTTCATCTTTTCTAAAAAGCCATTTTCTACCCACTTTATTTGCAGGCATTTGTTTTTGCTCAATCCATTTATAAACTGTATCTCTTGTAGTGTGCAGGTATTCGCATATTTCGTTGACAGTAAGCCATTTGTCTTCCATGATTAGCACCTTAAATAAAATATCATTTATTTTACTCAAATTTGGCTAAGTATAAGTTGTATTGATGAATAGTAATGAATAATTTTGCTAGGCTATTGCCAAAAATAAACATTTACTGCAAAAACAATCAGCATTAGCACTACATCAACTTTCCAACTCCAGTAGTTAGCAATGTTGTTAAAATCACCGCCACTTGATTCATAATCTTCATTATCACTGCTACTTGAACCGTACGGTGTACCACCTGCATCAATTCCTCCACCTGACATCGATAAGCCTGTAGTTGGATTATAATCATACATAATCAATTTCTCCTGTTATTTTAAGAATTTGTTTTTTCTATCGAATCTAAAACAAACCTCGCAAATGGCTCTATATTTTCTTCAACACTTGCACTCTCAAGTGCATTCATATACTCATCTCTTCTCTCAACTTTTATAACAGTCCAGTTTATTCCACCAAGAATCAAAAAAGCATTCATGATAAATCTTGCCATTCTTCCATTTCCATCCATATATGGGTGGATATATCCAAAAAGATGATGACCTAAAACTGCTTTTACAAATGGATCTTTCTCGTTTGCCAATAACTCAAAATAAGTCTCCATAGCATCTAGCAGTTCACACGCTTCAAGTGGTACATGTTGTGAATTTCTAATAAACACTTGATGTCTTCTATATCCTACTAGATCACTAGCTTTTAAAAGACCAGATTGAACACTTGGAGTAAATAGTTTAATAAACCATTTTGAGTGAAGTTTTTCTACAAATTTATTACCATATTTGTTTGTTGTTACTTCCTCTTTTAAGTCATTTTTTATTTCATTAAAAACTTCAAAATAACCTTTAGCAGCAAGTGCATCTTTTGTTTTTTTATCATTATCATCAAGCTCTGGATTCCAGTTTCCTTTTGTCACTTTTTCTATTAAATCATCTGTGATTTTATACCCTTCAATAGATAGTGAGTGATACATATCTTGCTCTTTTACAATTTCTAGCATAGACTCTATTTTTTGGGCTGAAAAAGTAGTTTTTGGTATCTTTTGTCCAATCTTTTCTACAACATCTCTATAATTATTCCACATCGCTTCAAGTTTAAGTGAGGTTACTGATTTTGGTTTATTTGATGATAAAAATCTTACGGCATCTTTGTTAAATGGATTTGTTGAATTTAATGAGCCACCAAAAGTGGCATCATAGAGTGATTTTAAAATACCAGCTTCTTCATTTCTCTCAAAAAATAGAAGTGCTCCATGGATTCTACTTGCTGCTGTTGTCATTTTGGATTTTGAGTCGGTTAAGATTTCAATAGTTTTTTGAAAATCCCATTTTGAGGTCATAAGTATCTCTACCTCTTTTTGTTTATCTCTATAGTATGTTGGTCCTGCTTTACAAAGAGCGTATTCAACACTCATCACATTTATACCTCGCAAGCTTGTAATATGCTCTTTTTTAGGGAAGTTATTAATATCAGGATAAGTTAAAAGTGATGTATTAAAAGGCAGTTTGATATTTGATACGGCTCCTGTTTTTGTGATGATTGAGATTTGTTTTGGGATATATCTTTCATTGTTGTGAAGTAAAAGTGAAGCTTCAGGGTTTAGACAATAAGCGGATTTGAATCTTTTTTTGAGGTATTTATTTATAAATTCCCAATAATTTATATACCAAGATGTTGTTTCATATTCTAGTTCAGCGGGACTTGATAAATAAACCCATCCGTTTATAATCTCTTTTAAAAATCCAGCTTTTTTAAGCTCAGTAACTTCTAGTGGTTCAAACTCTTTTGTTTCAAAAACTTGTGATTTATTTTGTAGTTTTTTTATTTTTTTAAGTCCAGAACTTAGTGCTTGATTTTTCATAATTTTCCCTCTTTTGTCTTAAAACCATTATATCATATTACTTTTGTATTTGATATAAAATTACTTTGTTTTTTAAAATAAATTTACTTTTGTTTTTACTTCTATATTACTTTGAAAATCATTTTAAAATATTTAAAACTTCGATAAGTTGCTTTTCTGTTTTATCTGGAAATAAAAGTTTTAATTGATTTAATTTTTCACTATCAATAGGAGCTACTGTTTTCTCCCCAAAAATTTCATCCAACATATCATCAATTACTTTACCAAAGGAGTAATAATTGATTTTTCCATATCTACTTGTGATAGTTTTATTTTGTTTATGTCCTAAAATTGCACCTGCAACATCATCTCCAATACCCATTCCATTTTTCAAATATGTAGCGATGCAATTTCTTATTTGGTGGATTACTATTGGTTTGTTTTTCCAATGATTTCTAATAGCACCTTTACTATAAGGTTCATTTTTATTATTAATTTTTGTAAAAATATATCCACTTTTTTTAATACCAATAGATTCTAAAGTCTCTTTTAATCTATGAGATAGATGATAAATCATATCAACCCTTGCTTTGTTATTTAAAGCTCTTACCGTATAAATATTCTCTTCAAAATTTATATCGCTCCACTCTAAAGTTACCACTTCACCAAATCTTCTTCCGTGCATCAAAAACATAAAAATTTCTCTCACGGGAGTTATTGGATAATTTTTTAGCTCATTAAAAAGCTCTTTTATCTCCTCTAAAGTTAGCTCCAAACCCCTTTCATTATTTAGTGGTGGCAAATCTCTTTGAAGTGCGGGAGATGGGATATTTATACCAAATTTTGCTGCTTTCATATTAAAGTATTTAAAAATTGGATTTACAGACTGATAAACACCCCTTGATGTTCTCTCTGCCATTCCTGCTTTTTTCATAGTTGATACAACTTTATGAATATCTTCTTCATCAATCATACCGATTGGTTTGTTCATGATTGATTTTAACCATTTATTATGAAATTGCTCAAACTTTTTTCGTGGAAACTCTTTTTTATCATCCCTTGCTTCATACTGAGCAACTTTATACTCTAAATATAGCTCATAAACCTTACTGTAAGGCATATCAGTTGTAAACTCTTGTTTTGTATATGCTTCCACACTTATTTCATCCATCAGGTTTTCATAAACTTTTGAAGCTTTTTTGATTGCATCAAGGAGTGTTGTATTTTGATCAAATACCATTGTTTTTTTCTTTTGATTTATTTTACCTTGTATCATTTTTGAAGCTCTTATGAGCAATTTATAAGGCTTTGTAAATGTTATGTTTGAGTTTATGATTTTTTTATCTTTGATTTTGCTAGATGGAATTTGCCCATCATCTTTGTAACTCAAACCGCTAGTATTTACTTTTTTTATATCAAATGTCAGTAGCATTTGTTTTTTCCTTTATAAAACTAACTGCTTTTTTAATTGTTTCTTCAAGTGTAGTGATTACAAAAGTTTTTTTATAAGCTTTTCTTTTTCCATTTTCAATAGTTATCGCTTTTCTTACTTTTACTCTTGCTTCATCTGGTAATTCTAATCCATCAAATTTACAAATTTTTCCATCATAGTTTAAAAACTCATCATCGATAATCACAGGAGTCGTTACAGAAATATTTTTATAACCTTCAATTAAATATTGATCTGGTAATTTTTTTATATGAACTTTCTTTTCAGATTTGTATTTATCAAGTAGTTTTTCAACTTTTGGAGCATAAACCAAAGAGTTAAACATAATTATTTGTTTCGTTGTATTTTCATTGAATATATTTGCTTTTTGTTTTTTAGCTCTACTGCAACAAGGAACTAAATTATTAAGCTCATCATTTCCACCCTTTGATAAAGGCTGAATATAATCAATATGCATATCAAACATAGTGATTGGTATTCCTGTGTAAAAACACAAACCATCATGAGCTTCCCATAGTGATCTTTTTAATTCTTGATTCATAACTAAATCCTTTTTGCGTGTACCTTTTTGGGACAAAAAAGGTACATAAATTACTATATATATTTGGATTTAATTATATTTATTTATAGTTTAAAAGAATTTTAAAAGCCCTTAAATAAAGCTTTCTTGTGTGTCATCTGTATGTATGTGTGTCTTTATTTAAAGGCGATTCAAAATCGCATTCCACTGGAGTGCCGGTTCGATTCCGGCCAGGGCTACCATTCTATTTTTTATTTCTAATCTTGATCAACTCTTTATTATATCAGATCTACAAAAATTTAATAATATAAAATAGTAAAAAATAGTTAGCCATTTAAACTAATATTACTTATAAAAAAATAAAGGAAGTTTATTGAAAAAGTCAAAGTTGTTAAGTATTATTTGTTTGTTAAGTTGTTTTTATCAAAACTCAAATGCAGCAGTTAATGATCTTATACCATCTGATTATGAACCTCCATTAGCAAATTCAACAGTTATGAGTTTAAACTATTTAACAAAAGAATTAAATACTAATTCTTTACCTAAAGATCAATATGTCAGACAAAACACTTATGCATTAAGATATACCTATGGTCTTGATATTGATGGTAAAATCTTAGCATTAGGTGTTGCTCTTCCATATAGTGATTTAACAACACACGGTAATACATTACCTTTTATTCCTGTAAATGGTGGTAGATTTGGAGACAAATCAACTGGACTTAGTGATACTGTTTTTTCTGCTACATATTGGTTAATTAATGACAAAAAAAATAAAGATTTTTTAGGTTTAACAGTTACTCATGCAATTGATAATGGGAAGTACAACGAATCACAAGGTTTAAATACTGGAGAAAACAGAAATAAAACTACACTTGCAATTGGATATATCACAAAATTATCAAATGATTTTTTAATAGAATTATCACCTGAAATTGGATTTTATGGAGATAATGAAACAGCTACTTATACAATGGAGCAAAAAATAGTTATGCTCTAACTTCAAATCTAAGATATAAACCAACTAATAAATATGAATTATTTGTTGGTGTTCAAGAGAATTATCTAAAAGAAACTGTATTAAATAATATAGAACAAAATAATAATTATACTTATCAAAAATATAGTTTTGGTGGAGCTTATTATACAGATAAATTTAACCAATTTATGATTAGATTTGCAACGGAAGCTGATAAAGAATATGGAGGATTAAAAGCTGATAAAGAGATGTTCGTTAGATATAGATGGTGGTTTTAAATTCCATTAAAACTTATAAGTAGTATTTAAATGAAATTAATTTTCTTGATATTTTTGTTTATTCAATTTTTGTTTGCTGAAGAAAAAATAAATTTTTTAATAAATCAAAAATATCTTTGTACTAATCTTGGTATATTAATAAACGGAACAATTGTTCCAGCTATTGAAAAAGATAGTTCATTAAAATATCCTATTAGATTTTATATAAGTGACAAAAGAATTTTGCATACTGATTCTAAAATAGATAATAGATTTACTTATGATGATAGAAATAAGTTTTATGTGGGCGAAAATTATGCCATTGATTTAAGTGCAAAAGATGGTGTTTTATACATGATTAATATAGCTACAAAAGGAGATTCTAAAGGAATTCCTTATATATATACTTGTCTTAAAACAGAAAGATGGTCGTTATATTAAAATTTTATTCTTTATTAGCAGTTATAAATATAAGCTTAGCTTCATCTAAAAGCTTTTGAGCATCTTCTAACTCTTTTAAGCCTGTTTTATAAATTTTTATAGAATCGCTTAGGGTAATTTGAGGGTTTGATAATTTTTCTAAAAGCTCTTTTGCTTTTAATATTTTTTCTTCAAAATTTACTTGCTCTATATCTTTTTCTTGTGACATCTATTTATCCTTTAATATTTCTCTTACATAATTTTCAAATTTTTCAACTTCAACTAAAAATGAATCATGTCCAGATTGACTATCTATTAATTTATAAGTTACTTGCTCTTCTTTACCAAGTTTTATCATAATATCTCTTATCTCTTCCATTTCATCAGGGAAGAAAAGCATATCATCACTAAATGCAATTAAATGTAAGTTTGATTGAACTTTTGCAAAAGAATCTTCTAATTTATCTTTATTTCTTCCCGCATCAAAAATATTCATTGTTTTACAAATATATAAATATGAAAGTGGATCAAAAACTTTTGGAAAACTATATGCATTATATTTTAAGTATTTTTCAACTTCAAACTCACCAAAAAGTTCATATAAACCATCAGTTTCTGAATAATCTCTTCCAAACTTACTATTAAATAAATTTGGACTCAAATAGCATATAAGACCTGCCATTCTTCCAAGAGAAAGCCCCACTAGTCCTAAAGCTTTTGGATCATCTTTTTTATAGTTTCCATTATTAAAAACTGGGTCATGTCTGATTGCTTCTATTCCAATTTTATTAAATGATATCGCCCAAGGTCTTGTGTATGCTGTTGTTGCTAATGCAATTATTTCACTTGCAAAATTTGGATATTCAATTGAATAACAAAGTGCTTGCATACCACCCATACTTCCACCAATAACAGCTTTAGCATTTGTAATTCCAAGTCTTTTATATAATTTCATTTGTGCTTTTACAATATCTGAAATAGTTAATACAGGAAATTTTAATCTATACTCTTTTTTTGTTGAGGGATCAATACTCATTGGATTCGTTGAACCATAAGAACTACCAATATTATTTGAACAGATTACAAAATATTTAGTTGTATCAATAGCTTTACCATCTCCAATAAATTTATCCCACCAACCAGCTTTTGCTTCTTTATCATATCTTCCAGCAGCATGATGGCTTCCAGAAAGTGCATGACAAATCACAATTACATTTGATTTATCTTCATTTAATTCACCATAAGTTTCATAAATGATTTCAAAAGACTCTAAAAGTCTTCCACTTTCTAAATATAAAGGTTCATTGAATTTTTCTACTTTAGTCTCTATTTTCAAACTATTTCCAATCTGTTCGTATTAAATTAAGGCTTATATGGTATCTAAACTATCATAAGACTATACTTTACGCAGTTTTTCTATACTAACTTTCATAAGTTCTTGCCAAGCTAAATTTGGTTGCCAATCTTCAAATATTGATAAATCAATTTGTTCAAAAGGAGTATGCAAAATATATTTATGATACACATACATAAATGCACTAACCCTATAATTTTTTGAACAATGTATCCACACTTTATTTGCTTCTAGTGATTGTAAAATTGTTAAAAATAATTTTAAATCTGATAATTTTGGATTTTCAAAATTTACAGGAATATGAATATATGTCATATCAAGATCTGTAACTATTTTATTTTCATTTTCAAGGGCATTTGAAGAACTTTGTAATCCTAAATTTATAATAACTTCAAAACCTTCATTGGCTATATGTTTTAACTCTTCAATATTTGGCTGACCTGAAGTTGAAATTAACTCATTTATTTTTATATAATTTAAAATTTTATTCATTTTTAGCTCCTATTTAGAACTATTTTATGATTATCTTTCTTATTCATAAGTTAATTTTATTATAATTTACAATCAAAATACAAAAGGAATCAATTATGAATACAATTGAAGAATTAGAAAAGATTCTAAAAAGTGAAGTTTTATTACAAGTTAATCAAGAAATTGAAGAAATAGAAAAAATTCTAAAAAAACAAAAAAATAATACTGATTTAAAAAATGAATTAGAATATATGAAAGATGTAAAAAAATATTATGATGAAGTAATATCTCATATAGAACAAAAAATTTTATCACAAGAGGATGCTTCAAAAATTTTACAAGATTTAGAAGATATGATAGATGATGGAGATGATATATAAATTTTAATATTTAATATCTTATTCATATGAAAAAAGGTAGGATATAGATAATTAAATATGGAGATTAAATTGAAAAAATCTATATCTACTTTATTGATTATTCCTTCTTTTTTTACATTTCTAAATGCTTACGATATTAATCCAAAATCAATAATTTACAATACAGAATACTCTTATCTTACAAATAATTATGCTCCATGGAAAAGTAACTCTATTCAAACTATATTAAAAGGTGATCAAAAAGATATTATTGGAATAAAAGGTGAATCCCTTGAAAGATATAAAAAAAATGATAATAGAGTAGAATTATTTTATTCAACTGCTTTTTTAGATAATTTTTCTTGGCAAGTAGATTACACTTTTGCACAAGATGGAATTATTGTACCAAAAGATATACTTCATAATAAAATTTCTTATAATGTACATGATTTATTGAACCTTTTTCGTATCTTGCAGATATTATTTGAAAGAAATGATTTGCATCTTC